>NZ_JJNY01000015.1:0-26693 GCF_000690035.1 Pseudoalteromonas sp. S3431 | reverse complement strand
ATCTTGTCTGAACTAATACAAATAAGGCGACTTAAAAGTAGCCTTATTTATCTTAATTATTAACTTACTTTTTTGGCCCATAACCCTTTATCAATGCCCTTTGTTATTAGGTCTGTAAGTGCTTTTTCTATTGCTTGGGTAACACAAATACTCATAGGTTCGTTATCACTAAAGCCAGCTTCTGCTTCAGCTAATCGTTTGTAACTTACGTACCTAAAAAATCCGGCACGCATTTCTTGGCTCAGTACTTTTTTGCTGGTTGCTACCGATAGTAATACTTGCCCTGTTCGTACATCAACAGCACGTAAGTATATTGAAATAGCATCTTCACGGTAAAGCTCTGATGCGCCTATTCCAAAGTATTCCATACCTAAACCACCTGTTTTTACATTGGTGTCGTAGCTAATAATACCGCCTTCTAAAATTATTTTGGCGGTTGTTAATGGGGGTAAATCTGGTTGATTTGGATTATCTGATTGAGCCGCTCGAATGATTTTTCGCTCTGTTAGTATATTTTGCAGACCCTCACGTTCAACCGGTGTAAACCAATCCGACTCATGTAAGGCTTGTATTAGTATTGAATTAGCCCCCTGAGTTACAGCGGTAGAAAATGAGCTCACATTTGTTTGCGGTTTATATTGACCTGTTTGATCTCTAAATGAATAAACTGAAACAGGAATACTACCCATGGGTTTGGGTAGGTTTTTTAAATCAGAAAAAATTTCTGTGGGTTCTAAGCTCATTGCTTGCTGCTGCTGTGGTGGTATTAAATTTCCCAAACTTGCGCAGCCCGTTAAGCTAAGAACTACAATTGTTATAAGTAGTTTATACATTATCCAAACCTCGGTACTTCAATGATCACCACGGTGTCATCAATTATATTTGTTATTCTTACGGTAATGCTATCTGTGGTACTGGTTATAACTTCTATTTGGTAATCGCCACTCATAAATATGGAATCTTGATTGAAAATACTGTCGTCTATGTTTTCACCAAACGCCATATCTGTTATTTCTCTTACCATTCGATTTAAGTAAGTGCGTTCTAAAGAATCTTGAAATTGCTCGGTGTAACTTTTTTCTATTACTGGCGCTTTATGTTTATTTTGAGCTTGTGCTTTGCTAAGTAGCATATTCGCATTGAGAGGATTACCGCCAAAGCTTGGGTTAATTGGGGTATAAATTATTTCAGTCGCGGCGGCTGAAAAGCTTAATGTTGTTATTATAAATATTATTATTCTCATTTTACCATCCATTTATGGCCATATCGGGAGACGACACTGCCATATTTTCACGAGCCATTGCATCAATTACGGTATACACGGCTTGTTCAACACGTTGATCTAGTGGCTCTAACCTTCGGCCTAAGTATGTTGCATACACCAGTCTATTGTTCATTATTAAAGAAAGTTTAGTGCCTGCTTTTGGGATTACTGTTTCTTTAATTTCAATATTAAACCCTGCAGTTGAGGGTAAGTCTCGCCAGTAATTTGAGAACTCGTAATAAAATTGATGACCAAAGCGACTAATGCTTCTATCGAGTAATAAACCGTCTATTTCCAACTCATCAGCTGCATAACCTGCAGTGCTAAAAGATAATGAAATTACGAATAAGAAACCAGCGAAGCTATTTTTTTTATTGTTCATAATTAAAAGGGGAGAGTTACTCTCCCCAACCTTTGCAATTACATTTGTGTAATTGTTGCCGTATTACCATCACCCATTTGAGTAACAGATACTGTACTGTTAAAGCCAATGACAGCGCCTTCAACAATATTATCGTTACCCAGCTGAGTTACGCTAAATGATACGTTTTCACCGCCAACTAAAAAGGCTGATTGCTCTGTTCCGCCAACCCAGTTATTTTCACCTTGTTGTGAAATATCAATGCTGTGGTCGTTGCCTTCAACCATTAAATCAATAACATTCATTTCGCCAGTTTGAGCAATATCAATTTGACTACCGTTACTGTCTAAAATGCCAGCAAGTGTTAGCATTGTTTCATTTAGAGAACCATCTTGAACAATATCAATATCGTTATCGTTTGAAGTAAGTGAAGTGTCTGGGTAAGACGACTCCACAACAGCGGTATTATCTTGGCCTGTTTGTGTTAGATTTATGTCGTTATCAGAGCCATTAAAGTTAACTAAATGTGCTGAGTTAAATTCACCTACCTGATCAATCGTAAATTCATTATCAGAACCTAACACGCCCATGTAAGCGTCATTGAACAAACCATTTTGATTACTTGTTAGCTCATTATTATCACCAATAAGTTCAGCGGTAGCAGTGTTGTATGTATCTACTTGAGTAATGGTTACTTCATTGTTTTGACCTTCAAATAACGCTGAGTCTGCGGTGTTGTTACTGCCTTCTTGGTCAATGTCTATTTCGTTATCATTACCCACAACCGCTGCAAATGTTACAGCATTTGTATTGCCATCTTGTTCAATGGAAAACTCGTTAGCGTCGCCAGAAATAGCACTGAGTGTTACCGCATTACGATCGCCATCTTGCTCAATATCAAGCTCGTTGTCGTTACCTTGTAAAGAACTGACTTTAAAGGTGTTCCAGTAACCTGCTTGCTCTAAATCGAGTGTATTCTGATCGCCAGTGAGCATTGTTATTTCAGCTTCATGCCATTCACCAGTTTGCAGCGAAGTTATTTCGTTGCCATTACCTTGCATATCCATGTTGTAGAACCAATGACCGCCAGTGCCTTGTTCTACTTCAATCAAGTTGTCATCACCAGTTACTGTATTTATAGCTTCGTTATTGACCAAAACACCTTGGCCAACCTGTGTTACAAGTAAGAGGTTATTATTACCAGTAACTTCGGTTATTAATCCATTCGCAGTACCATCTTGAGCGTATGCTTGTGAGTTGCTATCACCAATTGTAGTTACTTCAGCATAGTTACCAAACTGTGCTTGGGTTACTTCTGTATCGTTATTATTGCCTGTTGTTGTGACAAGCATGGTATTGCTATCGCCATTTTGTATTAACAATGCCGTATTGTTGTTTAATGTTTGAGCAAGTGTCATTGAATTAGCTGTACTTGCAATAGATACCTTGGTGTTAAGTTCAGAGCTAGATACTGATTTATTACCTGTTTCAGCATATGAGGCAAAGCTAGTACTCATTGCAATTGCAACCGCGCAGCTTAGAATTGATTTGTTCAACTTCATTATTTTTCTCCTTGAAATGATAAAATCAAACACCTTAAATGTTATAGGTTTTAATAAGGTATTTGCTGTCTCAGCATGCCGTGCCGATATAATGTTTTGTGATCCGCTTTAGTTACTTATGTAAGTGAGTGAAGCGAAATATATGATTATTGAGTAAAAACGAGTCTTGTCATAAAGCTAACACTGACAAAGTTTAAGCTTAAATTCATAATCAAGTACTAACTGTATTCCTCAATATGAATTTCTTAAATCATCATTTTTTACCAATTTTTTTTATTTTATATTTCAAATGGTTAAGCTTATAACCTTGCTTTTTTAGATTTTATTCGAAAAAAGCAGTAAAAAAACATGACCCTATATTGGGTAGAGGTAAGTGTAATAAATTCATTATAATGACTGTATTAGGTGTTTTTTTTTGCCAATTCTAGTTAAAAATAATGGTTTTTTGTTATTTTTAATCTTTATTACTTGTTTAATTTGGTGTTTGGTTGTTTGCTTATATCTTGCCATGTGATCCCTTGTACTTGAAGTAGTGAAAAACTTGCTTAGTGTTTCTAAGCCTTCCCTACTATGGATAGAACAATGAAAACAAAATTATCTATTATTACGCTCGCGCTACTACCTTGTTTAGCTTCTGCAAAGTTACCTGATGCAGGTGCACTGCAACAAGTTACTGCAAGTAGTGACTCTATAATTGTTAAATATAAAAAAAATACAACGCCACAAATGCGTAAACAAGTACGCGCTATGGTTAAAGCTAAAATATCGGATTTAAATAATGATGAGGTTGATGATAACTTTACGTCATTATTTTCGGGCCGTTTAGCTAAGTTTAAAGTCTCTGGTATGAGTACCAAAGAAGCTATTGAGCGTTTGAAGTCAAATCAAGCTATTGAATATGTAGAGCCAGATTACCGAGTGAGTATTGCTACAAGCTCTCCTAATGATCCTCGTTTTGATGAACTATGGGGTTTAAATAATGAGGGCCAAACAGGTGGTGTTACAGATGCCGATATTGATGCACCTGAAGCGTGGGACATTTCTATCGGTAGCCGCGATATTGTAGTGGGTGTTATTGATACAGGTGTTGATTATAGTCATCCCGATTTAGTTGATAACGCATGGGTTAATGCGGGCGAAATTGCTGGTGATGGTATTGATAATGACGGCAATGGTTATATTGATGATATTCATGGTATTAACGCGATTACAGA
Source organism: Pseudoalteromonas sp. S3431 (assembly GCF_000690035.1). Taxonomy (NCBI): domain Bacteria; kingdom Pseudomonadati; phylum Pseudomonadota; class Gammaproteobacteria; order Alteromonadales; family Pseudoalteromonadaceae; genus Pseudoalteromonas; species Pseudoalteromonas sp. S3431. The sequence goes on along the minus strand of NZ_JJNY01000015.1, from coordinate 22,292 downwards.
TGCTGGCGACCCAATGGATGACCAAGGACATGGTTCTCATGTGTCAGGCACAATCGGTGCAAGCGGTAACAATTCAACGGGTATTGTAGGTGTAAACCAAGAAGTATCTATTGTTGGTTGTAAGTTTTTAGATGCGGCTGGTAATGGCTCAACATCAGATGCAATTAAGTGTATTGACTATATGGTTAACCTTAAAAATTCAGGTGTTAATTTACGTGTTCTAAACAATAGTTGGGGTGGTGGTGGTTTTAGCCAAGCTTTAGCTGATGCAATTACAGTAAGTGAGCAAGCTGACATTTTATTTGTTGCCGCTGCCGGTAATGATGCAGTTGATAATGATGCAAACCCGCATTACCCATCAAGCTATGAACACGAGAGTGTTTTTTCTATTGCGAGCACTGATAGCAGCGATAATTTATCTGACTTCTCACAATGGGGTTTAACCAGTGTTGATATGGGGGCACCCGGTAGTGCTATTTTATCAACAGTCCCGGGTAACGGTTATGCTACTTACTCAGGCACTTCAATGGCAACACCTCATGTTGCAGGTGTTGCTGCACTTGTGTTGTCAATCAACCCAGATTTAACAACCACAGAACTTAAACAGTTATTGATGAGCAGTGGTGATGTAAATACTGCATTACAAGGTAAAACGGTTGCTGGCACTCGACTCAATGCAAACCAAGCATTACTTGATGCAGACCCAACCCCGAGTTTTATAATGTCTGTGACACCTGTATCACAGCAAAAAACAGTAGGCGAAACTGCATCGTATACATTTGAAATAGGTTCTATTGCACAGTGGGATGGTGAAGTAACACTTGATCTAACATCTAGTCTTGGTGGTGCATATTTATCTGCATTAACAGCACGTCCAGGCGAAACAGTACAGCTTAGTGTTGAGACCGATGAAAATACGCCATGGGGTGATTATGAGTTTACTGTTACAGCAACATCAGATGATATTGTTAAAGAAAAAACAGTAAGTTTAATGTTACAACCTGCTGGTTTAAATGACTTTACGTATAGTAATGAAGAAAATCTACCGATCCCTGATAACGATCCATTAGGCGTTAATTCGGTTATCACAGTTGCTGATGATTTAACTATTTTTGGTACTTCAGCAGATGTAAATATCACACACACGTGGTCTGGCGATTTAGTACTTACACTTACTTCACCGCAAGGCTCTGAAGTCACTCTACAAAGTAATCAAGGTGGTAGCGAAGACGATATTGTTAAAACGTTTACATCAAGTGTATTTAATGGCGAAGTAGGAACCGGTGATTGGACATTAAATGTTGTCGATACGGCAGGTATAGATACAGGCAATATTAATAGTTGGTCACTTACGTTCAGTGCTATTGGTGAAGTAGGTTCACAACCACCTCTTGCTAGTTTCACTGTTGATACACAAGGGTTAACCGCTGCATTTGTAGACACAAGCAGTGATGCTAATAATGATATAACACAGTGGAGCTGGAACTTTGGTGATGGTGCAACATCAACTGACTCAAGACCAGTACATGCCTATGCCCAATCAGGTAGTTACGATGTAGAGTTAACTGTTACAGATAGTGAAGGTAATACTGATTCATTTACTCAAACGGTTGTTGTAAGTGACGTGACCCTTGAGCTGAACTTAAAACGCGCTAACAAAACACGTTTAGGTACAATGCGTGTAGAACTTAGCTGGGAAGAAGTGGGTGCAGAGTCATTAAGCGTTTACCGTAATGGCGAGTTAGTTGATACCGTTTCAGATAACGGTCGTTACCGTGATTACGTGCGTGGAGCTACGTTACCATCGTACGATTACCAATTATGTGTAACAGAAAATGTGTGTTCAAATATCATCACCGTTTCTTTTGAATAAACTTTATTACATCTAAAGTAATTTAAGCCCAGCAAAGCTGGGCTTTTTTATGTTTACGATGAGGGTAATAAGTAATTAGAATTTATTTTTAATGGATTACAGCTATGCTTTTTTATACGGGTGGGTTTTAAGCCAGTGCTCGGCTATTTGTTCACGCGTGGCAAACCAAACTTGCTCATGCGATCGGGCATATTCTAAAAACCGTGCTAATGCTTTTATTCTTCCTGGTCTGCCAATTAAGCGACAATGCAAACCTATCGACATCATTTTTGGGGCGTTTTCACCTTCTGGAGCGCCTTCCTCGTATAGTGTATCGAATGCATCTTTTAAGTAATTATAAAACTGATCGCCTGCGTTAAAACCTTGAACAGCGGCAAAGCGCATGTCGTTTACATCAAGCGTGTAGGGCACTATTAACTGTGGTTTACCTTCTTTAATACTGTAAAAAGGTAGGTCGTCGCTGTAATCGTCGGCATCATATAAAAAATTACCATTTTCAACTACAAGGGCTGCTGTGTTAGGGCTTGTGCGCCCTGTGTACCAACCTTTGGGCTTTTTACCTGTGAGCTTTTTAATGACATCAATGGCTTGTTGCATATGCTCGCGTTCGGTTTGCTTATCTATATTTTGATAATTAATCCAGCGCAGGCCATGGCTTGCAATTTCGTGGCCCGCTTCAACAAAGGCTTTAGCTACATCGGGGTGGCGCTCAAGGGCCATCGCCACTGCAAAAATGGTGACCGGTATATCGTATTTTTTAAATAAACGCAGTAGCCTCCACACGCCAGCGCGTGAGCCATATTCGTAAATAGACTCCATGCTTATATGGCGGTCTTCAACATGCGGGGCACTGACTATTTCAGACAAAAATGTTTCGGCCGCTGCATCACCATGTAATACACAGTTTTCGCCGCCTTCTTCGTAATTTAATACTACTTGCACGGCAATGCGGGCTTTATTAGGCCAGTTTGCATGGGGTACATCTGGACCATAACCAATTAAATCGCGCGGGTAGTTTTTAAAATGCTCACTCATTTTATTGCTCCTTTTTAAGTGCTGAGAGCCAAGCGCCTAGCGTTTCGCGCTCTGTGTCTGTCATTTTTGTCATATTGGCCAGTGGCATATCTTTGGTTATAACCGCGCGAGTATGAATAAGCGTGCTGGCTTTTTTTACATCACTAATAGAGTCGAGCTTAAAACCTAGCGGCGCTGTTTGAAAAAGCTCAGAGGTGGGTGTTTCGCTGTGGCACTGTGTACAGTGCTTACTAATTATATCCCACGCTTGTGCGTCGGTAATACTTGCTTGTAAAGGCGCGCTTTCGCCTGCATTTGTTGGTGTACTGGGCCAAGGGGCTATGGCGAGCATAAGAGCAAAAAAAGCTGCAATACCGCTTACAAGTACTGAGGGTTTATTAACGCCTTGATGCTTTAAGTTAAAGTAATGGCGTATCCACATACCAATACCAAACAGCGCAATTAAAATAAGCCAGCCAAAGTTGTGGCTATACGTGTAAGGAAAGTGATTGCTAAGCATTATAAATACTACAGGTAATGTGGCGTAGTTATTATGAATAGAACACAGCTTTGCCTTTAAACCTGGCGCTGAATCAGGGATTCTACCGGCTTCTACTTCACTTACCATATAGCGTTGGCCTGGCATAATAATGTGATACACATTACCCACCATACACGTGCCAATAAGTGCACCTACATGAATATACACAGCGCGGTCGCTAAATAATTGATCAACCCCAAAAGTCCACAGAGCTAATAAACCAATAACGACAGCAATAAACACTTTGCCGTTTTCAACCAGTGGGCTTTTACACAATAAACGATAAACACCATAGCCTAAGCCAATAAAACCAAGGGATGCGCCAATAGCTGCAAATTTACTTAGCTCACTTTTACTGTTATCAATTAAATACACATCGGCGCCAACATAATAAAGTAAGCTAAATAGTAATATACCGGTGATCCACGTTGTGTAGGCTTCCCACTTAAACCAATGCAGAGTATGAGGCATTTGTTCAGGGCCATTTTGATACTTAGCCACTTCGTAAAAGCCACCACCATGCACGGCCCATAAATCGCCTTTTATGCCTTTATCTATTTTCCACTGCGGTGGTGTTTGTAGGTTGTTATCAAGCCATGCAAAATAAAATGAAGCGCCAATCCATGCTATACCAGCAATAACATGAAAATAACGCAGTACTAAATGAGCAAGCTCAAATAAATAGTTTTCCATAACGGTTAAGCCTCTTCTAATACCGGTGAGCGGGTGTCTGAAAATTGATTGTTATCATCGCGCTTATACACACTTTTACCCATAATGTAGGTTTGCTCAACGCAGCGGTCGTCGCCTAACATCATCATTGCAAATAATTTTTCATGCAGGGTTTTGGCATGCTGTATTCTAAATTTTAAAAATGGGGTTGCTGAACAATCCATTACAATAAAATCGGCTTCACAACCGGCTTCAAAATTACCAATTGTCCCTTCTAAATCAAGTGCTCTGGCACCGCCGAGAGTTGCTAAATACAGCCCTTTAAATGCTGAAAACTTTTGACCTTGTAATTGCTGAATTTTATAAGCTTCGTTACCTGTTTGTAGCATAGAAAAGCTTGTTCCTGCGCCTACATCGGTACCCATGCCTACGTTTATACCGTGCTCTTCACAGGCTTTTAAATTTAAAAGTCCTGATCCTAAAAATAGGTTTGAGGTAGGGCAGTGCGATATTGCCGCATTGTTATCTGCAAGGCAGCAAAGCTCGCGCTCAGATAAATGAATACTATGGGCAAATACTGAGCGTTTACGTACCATTTTTGCTTGCTCGTACACGCCTAAGTAATCTTCAGCTTCTGGAAATAGCCCTTTAACCCATTCGCACTCGTCTTTGTTTTCCGATAGGTGTGTATGCAGGTAGGTGTCTGGGTATTCTTCAAGTAACTGAGTGCATTTTTGTAATTGTTCAGGGGTTGATGTGGGGGCAAAACGCGGTGTAACTGCGTAGCTTAGCCTGTCAACATTGTGCCATTTTTTTATTAGGGCTTTGGATTCGTCATAGCTTGTTTGCGCGCAATCAGATAAGTCGTCAGGGCAGTTACGGTCCATCATTACTTTACCGGCAATCATGCGTAAATTGCGTTTTTGTGATTCTTTAAAAAACGCATCAACCGATTGCGGATGCACTGTGCCAAATACAAGGGCAGTGGTTGTGCCATTGCGCAGCAGCTCGTCTAAAAAGCGGTTAGATATCTCTTTTGAATAATGCTTACATGTAAACTTTTTTTCGGTTGGGAAGGCGTATTCGGTGAGCCAACTTAGCAGTTGCTCGCCGTACGCACCCACCATTTCGGTTTGTGGTAAGTGTATATGGGTGTCAATCATACCAGGCATAACGAGTTTGCCATCGTGGCGGATAACACGTGCTGATTTATCAATTGTAGGTAATATGTCTTGCTCATAGCCAAGTTTAACTACCTTGCCGTGCTTGATAACTAATGCGCCCTTTTCAAAAAAACGATGGGCGTTTTCGCCAGAAATGGCAGGGTCGTCAACAAAGTCGAGTATATCGGCACAAACTACTGTTAAGTCATTATTGTTTTGTGTGCTCATAGTTAGCTACCTCTGTATGTAGAGTAGCCAAACGGGCTAAGCAACAATGGGATATGATGATGTTTAGTATCTTGTAATCTAAATGTTATTTGCGCCTCTGTGTAAAACGCAGGGGTAGGTTGGTTTTGGTAATAGCTATCTAAATCAAATACTAGCTTATAGGTTGCAAATTCTACTTCTGTATTTAGCCAATCAGTAATACGCCCATCGGAATCGGTTTTGCCTTGGGTTAGTTGTACCCATTCGTTATTTGTAAGTTTAAATAGCTTAACAGCAACATTTGCTGCTGGCTTTCCGGTGCTGGTATCAAGTATATGGGTGGTTATAGGGCTTTTGCTCATACTTTTATTCATAGCAGTGACTCCAATCTTATTTTTGTTATTTTGGCTTGTTCGCCCGCGGCTATATTTAGCTCTGTACTGCGGGTGTTGTGTATGCGCTGCTCTATGAGTTCGAGCATTTGTTCGGCCGTTTTACCGGTGGCGCACACAATAAAAATAAAGCCAAACTTGTTCAGGTACTCTTTATTAAGGGCAATCATTTTGGTAAGTACGGCTTCGTTTGCTTTACTCATACCCGATTGCTCATGCCCCGCTTTTTGTGCGGTAGCAGCGTATTTTTTGCTAAGGGTTGATAAGTCGCCTATTTGCGGGTGGCCTTCGAAGGCAGCTAAATAGTCGCTCTCGCCAAGGCTATCCCATATGCTTTGTGCGCATTCAAACAGCTGTTGAGCACTTTTAAATGGCATTGCTTTTATCATGCCCGCTACCCAGTTAGGGGCCGCGCAGCAATGCTCAAGTGCTTGTTTTGCTTGTGCATCATTTAGCGTATTTATTTGTAAACTGCTCATGCGTCTACTTCCTCCTGCGTGGTGCTAATTAAGGCATTTTTTAGTGTGCGCCATTGCAAGCCTTGGCGTTTTGGCGCTTGGGTTTGCATAGCCTGATAAAGGCCAATTAGCTGTCCACTAATCGAAATAGCCACTTCCATTGGTAATTTGCCCGTAATATTTTTAAGCCCAACAGGGCAGGTCATTTGTTGTATTTGAGCGGCTGTAAAATCGCGATGTGCTAGGCGTTGTTTAAAACGTTTTGCTTTAGTGTCAGAGCCAATAACGCCCAGCCAATTGGCATCAGCGCGTTTAATAATGGCTTGGGTGAGTGCAAAGTCGAGCTGGTGGTTATGGGTCAATATTAAGTAGTTGTTAGACTTAGGTGCACGCTTTACTTGTTCTGTGGGCTCTTCATCAACCACTTTTACTACGTTATTTGGAATAGTCTGTGGGAATACATCTGCGCGGCTATCTATCCAACGTATGCGCATAGGCAGCTGTGCCAATATACCAATAAGCGCTTGTGCTACATGGCCTGCGCCATAAATGTCGAGGGTAAAGCGCTCGCATTGCATGCATTCAAGCATAACGGTGGCAGCTCCGCCGCAGCACTGGCCTAAATTTGCACCTAGGTTAAATTGCTCAATTACTTGGGCGGCTTCGCCTTTGGCAAGTAGTTCGCGGGCTTTTTCTATTACTACGTATTCAAGGTGGCCACCGCCAAGAGTGTCGTAAATATGCTCGCCGCTTATTACCATTTTTGAGCCTGTGCCGCGTGGGGTTGAGCCATTTGTGCCAAGTACCGTGGCAATTACATAATTAGTGCCGCTTTGTTCGTGCTCGTTTATAGCCTGCGCCCAGTTTTGAGTATGAAAACCCTGAAACGACTCATTTAAATTAGTCATGTTGATGCTCCTTAAACCAACTAGCGGTTTGCTCAATTGCACTCAATACTCGCTCTGGGGTTGCGGGTGTATCCAGTGGGGCTGTGTATTTGTAATCAGCCACACTACTTATGGCATTACGAATAGCGCTCCATACACTAAAGGCCAGCATAAATGGCGGCTCGCCTACGGCTTTTGATCTAAACACGGTGGTTTCTGGATTTGCTGAGTTATAAAGATTGACGTTAAATTCGGCAGGTGTATCGCCAATGGCTGGTATTTTGTAGTTGGCTGGGCCAAAGCTTGCAAGCTGGCCTTTATCATTCCATTGTAAGTCTTCAGTTGTTAGCCAGCCCATACCTTGCACAAAGGCGCCTTCAATTTGCCCTATATCAAGTGCTGGATTAATTGAACTGCCTACATCGTGCAGTATATCAACGCGGGTTACCGTGTTTTCGCCAGTTAGGGTATCTACTTCTACTTCGCTGAGCGCTACGCCGTGAGCGTAGTAAAAAAATGGGCGGCCTTCACCTTTAGCTCTATCGTAATGAATTTTTGGTGTGGCGTAATAACCGGTAGATGAAAGCGATATACGATTCATATAAGCAAGATTTGCAAGTTCGCTAAAGCTAATTTCCCCTTTACTAAAAGTAATGAGGTTATCTTTAAATACAACAGTGTTGCTGTCTACTTCAAAGTGCTCGGTAATAAAATCAATTAAGCGCTCTTTTATTGTGTTTACTGCATTTAGCGCCGCCATACCGTTTAAGTCGGTACCGCTTGAAGCTGCTGTTGGCGAGGTGTTTGGCACTTTGTCGGTACGCGTAGCACTAATACTTACCGCGTTAAAATCCACCCCAAAGCCGTGGGCCACAATTTGCGCAATTTTGGTGTTTAGTCCTTGGCCCATTTCGGTGCCGCCGTGGTTTAAATGTATAGAACCATCGCTATATACATGTACTAATGCACCGGCTTGGTTTAAGTGTTGTACCGTAAACGATATACCGTATTTAACCGGCGTCATCGCAAGGCCTTTTTTGATAATAGGTGACGATACGTTAAATGCTTTAATAGCCTCTTTACGTGCCCAGTAGTCACCCGACTCCTCAAGCTGAGCAATCATATCTATTAAAATATGTTGCTCTACGGTTTGATGGTACGGCGTGGTATCGCGGCCTTTTTTATATAAATTGAGTTTTCGGATCTCAAGCGGATCTTTACCTAATTTAGCGGCTATATCGTCCATTATTAGCTCGCCCATAATCATTCCTTGCGGGCCACCAAACCCTCTAAATGCGGTATGGCTTACGGTATTTACTTTACAGCGATTACCCTTAATTGTGGCGGCTGGGTAGTAGTAGGCGTTATCGGCATGAAACATGGCGCGATCTACAATTGCATCCGATAAATCAGGCGAGTAGCCACAAAATCCGTTTACGGTAATGTCGGCACCTTCTATCAAGCCATTTTCGTCAAAACCAACATGGTATTGATTATAAAAAGGGTGGCGTTTACCGGTTAATTTAAAATCGTCGCTGCGGGCTAGGCGCATTTTTACTGCGCAGCCAAGGTGGTAAACCGCAAGGGCTGCAAGGCATGCCCATGGTGCGCCTTGGGTTTCTTTGCCGCCAAAAGCACCGCCCATACGGCGGGTTTCTACGTTTACAAAACTAAATGGCTTTTTTAAAATTTTAGCAACTAAGTGTTGAACCTCAGTAGGGTGTTGCGTAGAACATTGAACATGAATGCCCCCGTCGTTATCAGGTTGCGCTAGCGCTATTTGGCCTTCTAAATAAAAGTGTTCTTGCCCGCCTATGTTTATTTCACCTTTAAGCTGGTGGGTTGCGTTATTAATGGCGTTTTCGCTGTTACCACGGTTAAGTGAATGGGGCGGCCTTACCCAATGCTCTTTGCTAATGGCTTCTTTAATATCAAGTATGGGTGTAGTTTGCTCGCACTCAATAACCACTAAGCGTGCAGCGCGACGCGCTATTTCATAGGTGTCGGCAACGACAATTAATACAGGTTGCCCGTGGTATTGAATTTCATGGCTGGTCAGCAGTACATCACCAGGAAATACCGGGCCAATATCTAATTTACCCGGTACATCTTCGGCCGATAAAATACGTTTAACGCCTTCAACTGCCAGTGCGTGACTTGTATCAATTGATTTAATAAAGCCGCTTGTAACAGGGGCTAGCACTGGGTAAGCATGCAGGCAACCGTATGGCTCAGGGTTATCGTCGGCAAAATTTGCACTGCCACAAACTTGTTTAATAGCGCTTTCGTGATATTTAGACTGTCCAACGCTACCACCTTGCGCTTTTAGTTTATCCATTTCAAAGTGACGCATGTGAGATCCTCGTAATGGCAATGTTGTTATTGTTGCGTGCTTGCGACTCACAAAACTCAATACCAATGCGTTGTAATAAGTTTTTGCTTACCGTAGTGCGATAATGCGCACTGCTTCTTACATCGCTCATAGGTGTAAAGTCATCGTTAATAGCCGTTGCTGCGTCTATAAAGCTACTTACTTGTAACGATTGAGATATCAGCTTTTGCTCAATATGCTGCGCGCGCTTAGGAATAGCTGCCATACCGCCCATAGCGCAGCGGGCTTGAGTAATCATGTTTTGTGAATGCTCTATAGCAAGTACCAAACAAACGGTAGATATATCGTCTTCAAAGCGTTTTGATATTTTATGACACGCCAGTTTTAGTGACTCTGGGCGCTTTGGGATGGTGAACTTGCTAATTACTTCATCGCTTTTAAGAACTGTTTTTTTGTAATCAATAAAGTAGTCGGCAACTTTAATAGTGCGCGTACCAGCGCTGCTTAATAAATCCATTGATGCATTAAGAGCGATTAAAAGGGGAGCTGGATCGCCAATAGATGAGGCATTCCCTATGCTGCCACCAAGCGTGCCGCTGTTACGTACTTGGCTTGATCCTAAGCGTTCAAATAGCTCTTTTGACTCTGGGTAATGGTTATAAAATACCTCAACAAATTGGCTATAAGGTAGTGCTGCACCAATGTGTAACTCACCGTTATTATCTGCCAAGGTGCAAAGGTCCTTTACTTGGCTAAGGGAGATAATTACATCCGGTAAGAGCATGTTTTGGCTAAGCTCAATGGCAAAGTCGGTGCCACCAGCAACTAAATGTGCATAAGGATAAAGCGTTTTTAGCTCAACAAGTTGTTGGGCAGTTTGTGGTAAGTGAAATTTGCGAGGACCATTTTTTAAAAATGGAATATCGTCATCATATTGCGTATTAAGTGATGCTTTAAATTGAACGGCCATTGCTGAGTACGGTTCAGCTTTACGCTCATAGCTATAGGCTTTTTCGGCTGCAAGTAATATTGGGCTATAACCTGTACAACGGCATAAGTTACCGCCAAGTGCATGAATAACCGCTTTTTTACCAGGGTACGTTGGCTCATTAATATAAAGAGCCAACAAACTCATTATTATACCGGGCGTGCAAAAACCACATTGCGAACCATGGCACTCTACCAGTGCACGTTGTACGGGGTGTAAATCGGTTAAGTTTGGGTACAAGCCAGTAGTCACAGCCTCTACTGTTACTATATGTTTTGCATGCGCATTACCTAATAACAATAAACAGCTGTTCATTGTTTTGTATTGCCAACTAGTTTGCCCGTTTGCATTTATACGCTCTTCACCTACTAAAATTGTGCACGCGCCACAGTCGCCAGTTGCACACCCTTCTTTGGTGCCCACTTTCCCTTTTTTGGTGCGTAGCCAGCCCAAAATGGTGAGACTTGGCGAACATTCTTGTACTTCAATTGGCGTGTTATTTAATAAAAATTGAATCACACAGACCCCCTTAATTTTTATAAAGCCATGATATATAAAGGCTTGGCGTATGTTTTTTCTTGTTGTTTGCGCACGGGTAACAAAAATACTTTTTAATCTTTAGTTAGCTTATTGCAGTTACTATGCCATTGTTGACCGCTTGGTCAGTTAGTGGTTCGAAGCGGCAAAATTGTCGAGGTGTAGGTAATAGCGGCGTAGCCTTAAAAATAAAGCTCGGTAAAGTGGATGCTTTTAATATGTGGGTCCAAAGGTGAAAATGGTGCTGGTAAAAACACATTTATGAAAATGCTTTATGGTGTGATTAAACCTGACCAAGGGGACATGTTTTTTATAATGGATATAAAAGAACTTGCTGATACGCGCGATTTAGCAGCACGCTTGCGGTTCGAGTTATAACAACGTCAACACGTTATGGTATGTTATTAAAATCACATAAACATTTGAATAACCTAAATTAATTGTGTTAAATTACGATTAAATGAAAATGCGGACTTGATTTAAATGGACTCTCAAATTGATTTTTCTACCTACACTTTAGATGAGCTTTACTCATCAGCGGAAGCTATAGATCGCGAAGCCTACCCAGATCGAGCAAAAGAAATAGACAACTTAATTAAAACGCGAGAAGCACAGAGCCCATCTGAAAATATTGTATCAAAAGTAGCAGGAGAAAAAGCAACGCGCTCAGATAGGCTAGTGGCTGCTATTGTTGATGGCGTTTTAGGTGTTGTTTGTTTTATACCTGTATTCATACTCGTAGGGTTTGATAATTTAAGCCAACCAACACTTACTTTATCTGCAGGTTTGCTAGGTTATGGCATATTAAGCACGTTAGTGCTTCATGGTTACCTTATGTACCAACGCGGACAAACAATTGGTAAATCTTTTATGTCTATCCGCATTGAAAATTTAGATGGTACACAAGCAAGCTTTACTACAATTTACTTTAAACGCATGCTTTCTATGCAACTATTATCACTTGCACCTTCGGTAGGTCAGTTTATAGCAGGTCTTGTTAATCCATTATTTATACTTGGAAAAGATAAACGATGTTTACATGATCATTTAGCGGGAACAAAAGTGAGTTATGTAGATTAATCAGGATATTAATTATGGCAACTTTGCCCGGATTTAAGTTTGATTAACAAAAGTTACAAAATGGCGTATTTCACTAAATTGGTAATATAATTAAAAAACCTTACCGATTTTTTTGACTAGTAACCAAGGATGATTATGAAAAACAACACACAGCTAATTTTAGCACTAGCGGCTTCTTTAATTTGTTACTCAACATATATATTATTCATTGGTTTTCTTACCGCGGCGAAAATCAATGAGGTGATAAATGAGAATATTTAGGAAAACAAACGAGTTTGATAAACTGTCGAGGCGTTACGCATGTATTAAATGTGGTACTTGGGTGAGCATAAAAGCCCAAAACTGTATGCAGTGCCAGCATAGTTTTACCAATAATGATAAAAGCTCAATGCAAACACTCTATAATCAAAATAAAGAACAAAATTGGCAACATGCAATATTGCCTATTATTTTTGTAATATTGGTAATAGCTTTATTGTTCATTTAATTTTTGCTTAAAATTTAAAAGTGCTCGGCTGCAACTCTGTAACAAAATCCCTCTGTACTTTAACGTGTAAAAACTACCCATAATTAAAATAATTACTCTTGTTAATCTTTCACTAAATATCACATAGCTAATATTTTTTAATAAATGAAATAAGCTTATAAATTTCAGTCACTTAAATTGTGGGTTTGTTTATATTCACTCAGTTTTTTGGCACGTAAGTTGATACAACTCCTTATAAATTTTAAAAAGGAACTACCATGACTGCTGAATACTTTATGGTACTAGGATTACTCGGTGTCGCATTTTTTGCTGTTGCAGGCGCGTTGCTTGGGTATGAGAAAAATATTAGCGGCTTTGGTGTCGTAGTGGTGGCAACGGTTACTGCATTAGGGGGCGGCACCCTCAGAGATATACTTTTAAACAAACCGGTATTTTGGATTGCTACCCCAGAGTATTTATATTCGACCTATGGGGCCGTTATAGCTGCGGTTGTATTTATTCGATACTTACCGCGCGTTAATAATTACTATTTTTTATTAGTAGACGCTGTTGGTATGGCGTTATTTAATATTATGGGGATAGAAAAAGCACTCATTAATGGCTCTGGCATGGTGGTCGCAATTACCATGGGCATTACTACAGGTATATTTGGTGGTTTAATACGCGACGTAATTTGCCGTGAGGTGCCAACTGTTATGCGCAGCGAACCTTACGCCTCTGCGTGTTTAGCGGGTGGTGCAGTTTATGCCGCTTTATTTAGCCTTAATGTAGATTACATTTGGTGTATTTTAGGCTCATTTTTCACGACTATTTTTTTAAGATTAGGCTCTTTGCATTGGGGTTGGCATTTAACTATTTTCAGAAAAAAAGACTTCAGAGATCAAAGCGACTAATTTTAGCTACGAGTAGCCCGCGTTTGCATGTAGTACTCGTAATTATTCTCATCAGTTATAGTAAAACCCAGCCGCTTATAATGTCCTAATGCTGGGTTGTTTTTAAGCACTGTGAGTTTAATCGGTTTTGACTGCGCACTTGTAATAACTTGTTCAATAACAGCTTTCCCATACCCTTTATTTTGATGCAGTGGATGTATTTGTAATTGCATTATTTCAACGTATTGAGCGTGCGTTTGGTATTTTAAAGTACCAATTGGTACCTCATTTATAACTATAAGATGGGAGCAGTCATATTGATCATTAAGCCTTAAAACATGCTGTTGATCTGTTATACCAATCCGCAATAATACTTAATCATTTTGCGGGGCTAAACGTGTCGCTACCTGCGTTAAAAAATGCTCATTTAGAACAACTAAATAGCGAATTTTTTGCCTAGCTATCAACACGTTTTTCCAGCCTCAAAATAGATCACTTAATTAAGCGAATTGGTATTAAAAATAACCCGGCACTTTCTAAGTGTTCAATCATAGTCAGTTTTCTGATGTTTAATAAGTAGTCTCGGTCTGAATATGCTGCCTTTATGAATTTAAAAACCATAGTGCTCCCTTGCAACAGCCCCAATGTTTATATTTTTAGGGCTGAAGCATTTGAATTTGTACTAAACTCAAGTGCGCAGTATTAAATGTGCAAGCCAAACTAACAAAGGCAATACTACCAATACCCAAGTGCTTTCCACCAAAGCCCGCCAACAATTCCCCATACACTTAAATTAATAACGCTCATTATAAGGCCCATTACCCACCAGTCTTTTAACGATACATAGCCTGAGCCAAACACTATGGGTGATGTGCCTGTTGCGTAATGCGTTAACGACATCATCAGTGATGAAGCGCCAGCTAACAGTAAACCTAAAAATAAAGGCGGAGCGCCAAGCGCCAAACCTGCGGCGTAAAATGCGGCAAACATAGCAGTAATATGTGCTGTGGTACTGGCAAAAAAGTAATGAGCGTAAAAATACACAGCTACCAGTATAATAGCCGATACAATCCAGTCAAAGCCCAGTTGCGCAATGTTGCTCTCAACAAGTGTTGAAAACCACGTTACCAAACCTAGTTTATTTAAAAAAGTGGCCATCATTACTAATGCTGAAAACCAAACAACAGTATCCCACGCAGACTTTTCTTTAAGTACATCGTCCCAGCTTAATACACCAGTGACTAATAAAACCGACAAGCCTAAAAAAGCCACTGCGGTAGTATTAACCGCGTAGTCAGCCCCTAAAATCATTGCAGGTACGCCGGCCCATAAAACAAGCAACATAGCAAAAACACCCACCATTATTTTTTCGCCATAACTCATTGGGCCCATTTCAGTTAATTTAGATTCTGCGTAGGTTTTAGCGTCGGGCGTACTTTTAACTTCAGGTGGGTAAATGGCATAAACAACCAAAGGCACAAGGGCAATACATAGCAAACCAGGAACAAGCGCTGCCAGCGCCCATGTACTCCAAGTAATACTGATATTTGCACCGGTAGCATCAGCAATCAGCTTTACAATTAGCGGGTTTGGCGCAGTCGCTGTAATAAACATAGCTGATGTAATAGGGTTTATATGGTAGCTCACTAAAGCAAGGTAGTGCCCAATTTTACGAGAGGTGCCTTCCTCAGGAGACGAGCCAAAACTTGTTGCTATCGACTTCATTATTGGGTGAATAATAGCGCCGCCTCGCGCGGTATTGCTTGGCGTTACAGGCGCTATAACAAGTTCAGAAAGTGCGAGTGCATAGCCAATACCAACTGTTTTTTTACCAAAAAGAGAAATAAAATTATAGCCAATACGATTTCCCAAACCTGTTTTAGCTAAACCCCGAGAAATAATAATAGCAATACCAATCAACCAAATTAATGAATTAGAAAAGCCACTTAATGCATCTTTAATAGCGCCAGATGGGCTGTCATTAGTTACCCCGGTTAACGCAACAGAAGTAATCGCTAAAATAGCAATGGCGCCGATTGGCATTGCTTTACCAATAATGGCAACTACAGTACCAATAAATAAAGCGAGCAAATGCCATGCGTTTTCGGTAACACCCTGCGGAGGTGGTACAGCAAACCAAAGTAGTAAAACAATGGCTATAGAAATCAGTCCAGAGGTAACTCGAATATCAGTACCCTTCATTAAAAATGTCCCTAAGTTTTAGAAATGAATGCATTCTGTTTATTGAAAAGGCAACGTTATTCTACTTCATTTAATAATAAAAAAGATGACGCACATCATATGAATATTAGACTTATTTAATTTTATTAATAAAGAGGAAATAAACTATAAACTAAAGTGATTGATTACATTACCCGATAAGAGCTTACAGTGTGCTTAATCAACTCATATTTTTTAAGAGTTAGTTTGAATTGTTTTATCGGCTCGTAAGGTCTTTGTAAACCTCAACGAATACTTGGAAATACAATGAACTTAAAACTAACCAATAACGTGATTACTTTTTTATTAACGAGTAGCTTTTTACTACTTGGCTTGTCGTTTGCGTTAGGAGCAAACCCTAATACGTTAACGGCTACGTTTAGTTTTTATGGCGTTGATTCGCTAATGTCTGTATCTGCGTTAGGTTTAATTAGTGGCTCCTTTATGATTGCCTTAGCGTTTGCCACCGTGCTCGCTCACCTTAAACTAATGAAACCTACGCCAGCACTTTTACTTGCAGCAATTATAAGTTTGGTTGCATTACTTACCTTGTTTGCCAGTAACCGTTGGATGGCGCAACTTGGTGGCTTTCCAATCATTGGTAGTGGGCAGGGCATAATTAAATACTTTGCAGTAGTGCCTTTGTATTTGTTTTTGTTTTATAAAGACAAACTTACCGACAAACAACACGTACTTTTAAACTTTATACCGGTTGCTATGGTTTTATTGTGGATTGGCGGCATGAAGTTTTATGAATTTGAAGCAAAAGGCATTGTAAGTTTAGTAGAAACCTCACCGTTTATGTCGTGGTTATACACGGTATTTAGCGTACAAGGCGCGTCTAACGTGATTGGCGGGTTTGATGTATTATTTGCTGTGTTATTGGGCTTAGGGCTATTTTTAAATAATAAAAAGCTAATTATTGTAAGTGGCTTAGCGTGTTTAAGCGTATTTATGATGACCCAAACATTCTTAATTACCGCCACCGGTGCATTTAGTTCTTCCACTTTATTGGATCGTTTAGGGCAGTTTGTAATTAAAGATCTTTGGTATATAGCCAACCTTGTTGTTATTGCTTTTTTAATGATTTTTAAACCGGCTAAATAAAGAGGTCGTCATGATCAGTTGCAACCAATACGACTACATCGAAATTGCTTGTATGCACCATTTAAGCATTGAGCTTATATTAAAAAATGGCGATGGTGTATGTGGCGTAGCAACTGATACAAAGCGCAATGCTAATAGAGACGAATGCATAGTTGTTAGCGTAAATAGCGAGTTGCAACTCATTGTGCTTACTACAATTAGTGTACTTAAAGCGCGTGAGGAAAATCCATACTTTGACCATGTGAACTTTGATGTAAAGTAAACACTTTACTCATTCGTTTTTATCATAAATATCTCAGCGAGTCTGTATCAATCAATATGTTTATGGCTCGCTTATCTAACCAATGCTTTAGCTAATTACGCGCTAAATACATAAAGCCAAAATTTTCCTATTACTTTCTTTTATTCTTTACTCGAGTTTTTCCACCGAACAAGTCTAAACGCCAACTATTAAGCGTATAAAAATGCTAATCCAGTATAAGTAAGCCTCAATAAGCCTTAACTAGCGCTTAGTATCCGTACGTTTGTTAATTATGGTCGTAAAAGGTAGCTACATAAATAAAGCTAACTGACAGAGCCAGCTGTTTAAATAAACAGCTATTTTAATTTTGTCCAATAACATTATTAAAAGTCGTTTTGGTGAAAAATAACAAAGGCCTTTATATAACATGCCTAATTACTTGTTTACATTAAAGTTAGTTAGTGGAATTATTGAACAAAGTAATATACGCCGTTTTGGGGCGTTATAAACCCCCAGAGTGGTGTTCAGAAGCTGTTAGGCTTTTTATCTACCCAGGAGATTAATTTGAGTTTCAATAAACAAGATATGACAATTCGTTATGACGAAACAGCTACTTTTTTTGACGGCTGTCTATACGTGGATATTGATCATACGGATGGTCAAAAAGCAGTAAGTGTTACGGTAGGATTTGATGGATTTGACTCTCAAACTATCACCCTAGAGCGAGGTCAAACACATGTATTTAACTTTGGTCTTATTTTTGAATTTAGGATTTTTAAAATTGAGAGCTACACGGTAAACATTCAAATTGGGGAAAAGAAAGTTAGTAATAGTATCTGCAGTGTTTTAGCTAATTCAGATCTATTTAGCGTATCAGATTCGGATGAAAAATTTTCTTCAAGTGAAATAAATGAACTTAAGTCTAAATTGGAATCTATGGAGAGTGAGTTACACTCCATGTACGAATTCACTAAAGAACAAGCTGAGTTTACTAGAAAAGCGTTCGATTTAATAAATAAAAATCTTGAAAATAGCACTAAAACTAGTTGGAGACAAACAACATATAGCATCATAACTAGTGTCACATGTGCAGTAGCTCCAGAACATTTTGAACAAGTTGCAAGTCTTTATGGTACCGCGAAAGAACACATTATTCCGATTTTTAATGCATTAACTAACAAAAGCTAACAAGCTGTTAAACAAGGATAAAAAATAGTTGGTTTTGCTCCTCCGTCGCTAATTTTAACCATCTGTTTCTTGCCTGTTAAATGACGTTATATGTCAGTGTTGCTCATAGTCAGTGGTTACAATTTTAAAGGATTATTATATGTCAGAAGAAATGAATAGCATTGATGTTTCAATTGAAGCATTAGAGAGTTATGTTGGTAAAAACCAAGAATCAGCTCGAAGACTTTTAACTTATTTAATGATGTTCAGTATTTCAATCTTGATGGTCATTATGATGTTATACATTTTTCCGACGGCATTTTTGAAAACGGCAGAGGTAACGGCTAAAACTGAAGTTTCAAGAATACCAGAAAGTGTATTGTATGGTTTGTTTGTCATTTTTGTTGTTGTATTCGGTGTTTTAATGGCTGTGTATCGCTTTCATTTAAATGAAATTGCACGCTCAGAACATTATAAAATGGGGTTTATGCGAATCCGCGTAGCCGCTAATAATCATACAGATCAGGGTTTTAATTCTGAGGTAAGAGAGTCCCTAACAAATGATGCTTTTATATATAATCCTTCGACAGTGTTTTCATCTAAAGACAAAAAAGTAGACAGTCCTTTACCTGGACACCCATCCTCAGATTTAACAGCAATAGTACTTAATAAATTACTTGATGGTATTGACCTTAAGAAAAAGTAACAAAAATATAACAACACGCCCTGAGGTGGACAGCAAGCGCTAAAGCTCACTTTTCACCGCAAATTTTAACAGCGGTGAGCTCTTACTTTTCAATGCATTTAAGTAAGTTGATTCATCGTAGGGCGTATGTGTTTTCCAGCACCTAAATAGGATTCGTATCCATTAAAATGCCAATGATCTGATGATGGTATTATGGGATTTTCTTTTGGCCTCTTGCTGCCAACTATCTTGGTCAATTAACGGTGCTTTAGCCCAAAATAAATAACGCACAGATAATCCTGCTCATTCTAGAAAGAGTAAAAAGGTACCCACACTAAATTTTTCAGTAATACCTTCCAAAACGCCAATTAAAACAACACCAAACACTTCATTATATGCTGCGTAAAAGCACAGTAATCGATTGAACCAAAATAGGAACTCAGCTATGGTTTGTTTATCAAAAAAATAAAAAACGAGTTAATCTACAGGCTCGTTAAGATTAAAGAAACTAATTAATTGAATCTGGCTGTTAGAGCTATTCTACAGCCTCGTTGTATTGCTAAAGGATTATCGTGAAATACTCTAGGATTGTACTCTTTTCAGTAGGCTTGTATTTATTGCTAGTTGCTTTATCAACAATAGCAACAAAGATTGTTGGCTTTGATGAAATGACTCAAAGTACCTCATTAACTTTTACTTATTACGTCCTCGGATTTGTAACCTCTTTAATCGTTTATTGTTACCTAGGCTATAAGCAAACAGTGAGCCCCTATAAACAAGCCTTTTTAGTTGCGGCGGTTTATTGGTTTATTGATCTAAGTGTCGGTGCCTTACTATACATTTTATTAGAAATATCAATGGATCCTCTGATATATTTAATTCCAGCTTTTCTGCATGTTATTGCTGTTTTATTAGGGACATTACTTGGTATTCAATTACGTCGTAAAAGAGTTGAGGGTAAATAAATCGTAAAAGAACAAAAAAAGCTGGTTTTTGCTCTTTCATCCTAACCTTAGATAACAACCTTACGGCCTATTTATTCGGCATAAGTAAAAAAGGAATTTAAATTTGCTATTCGATTGGTTTAGCTCTGAAAAGCCAAATGTTTATTTGGGATCGTTAGCTGTAGCTAATAGCAGCCATTTTTCTAAGGTAGAGTCGTTTTTTTATATAACGGGCGATTCACTACAAGATCATATGCACAAGAAGCTTGAAGATATTTTTTGTCTTCACAGTATTTCGTCTATTAAAGAGCCTAAAAAGTCAGATATTGGTTTAGATGTTGTTATAGTTACTTTGCATGGTGGTGATGCATTCACTATAGATTTTGATACAGCTATTATTCCGCTATTTTGGCGACCAAAAGTTAAGTTAGTATCGCGCTTGTATAACATTAAACACAACAAAACGATTAAAACGTTCAGCGTTTCTAAATCTGTTACGTGGCGCGAATTCATAGCTAAAAAATTTAGCTTAAGAGGCTTTTTTCGTTGGGGTCCTTTGTATCATAACGAAGACATGGAAATACTGTTGTATAAAGCATGCTACGAGTTATTAAATAAAATGCGAAAGGCTATTTAACCAGTAGCCAATAAGAATAATTAAAATAAGATAAAAATACATTTTGCTCTTGGTGAACATTATTACAAACAAAATAGGAACTCAGCTATGGTTTGTTTATCAATAAAAACAAATAAAAAACGAGTTAATCTAAAGGCTCGTTATGTTTTCAGGGAGTCCGTAGTTGAATTCAAGTAACTGGGATAATGCTGTAATAAAAAGTATTGGCTATGTTGGTATAGGAATCCCTGTATGGTTTTTATTCAATGGGCTGGCACCTTCATCACTTGGTGATATTTCTGGACTTGCCGTTACTTTTTTACTTTATATTGGCGTTTACCTACTAATTTCTATCGTTGGTTGGTTAGTGGTTGGCTTTCCTGTTCACTGGTTTTCAAAAAAGTACACTAACGGCTCTTATGCTTTTTATATCGCAATACCACTAATAGTTGTGGTTGATGGCTTGTTTAATAACACCCCTCAAATATTAGGTTTGGCGGCATTATTCCAAGCCTTTTTGTTTAGGTATTATCTGTACAAAAAAACATAACAAAATAATTTGACATCATCCATCCTAAATTTTGCTACGCACTAAGAAGAGTAAGCCCTTTCAACCTAAATTAAAGCTGTTCAACCACCCGTAATACCTTACAAGATGCCAATTAAAACAACATCAAACCCTTTTATATTCTGCGTAAAAATACAGTAATCGATTGAACCAAAATAGGAACTCAGCTATGGTTTATTTATCAATAAAAACAAATAAAAACAAATAAAAAACGAGTTAATCTACAGGCTCGTTATGTAACTACGTGAGGAGAGATGATGAACAAGGAAACTATAGGGAAATACGTCGCAGTTTTGGGATTATTGCTTTTCTGGGCACCTCTTTGGGGAATTGTTGATTCGTATTTAATTATGTCCACTTCATTTCAAGAGATAACGCTGTTTGGAAGTAATGAACCTAAAATATCACAAGAAGAAATGTCATCAACAGCTTTGTCTACAGCAACAGGGTTCATCTTATTTTTAGTTGCACTTTGCTTTTTAACATTTTCCGTTGTGGGCTTAAACTATCGAACTAAGTGGCTTTTTTGGGCACTAATAATATATTCAACATTGTTACTCTTCATGTTCCCTGTTGGTACAGTGTTAGGAGTAACTGTGCTGGCAGCGCTAGTTTTGAACAGGGAAAAATTTGGACTTGACGGTGACCTTACATAACAAAACCATTAACCAGATTTGTGCAAGAGCGCCACAAATCTGGTTATGGCAGGCGTTAGCTTTCTAAGAGGGTTTCGAGTTGAGAACAATATTTAGCTTTATTTTAGCCTCTTTAGTTGTTGCATTTTTAGCGCCAATGGCAATTGAAATGAAATTTACTATTATTCCTTTTGGTATATTTATTTGGACGTTAATAGTTGTTCTAATTTTAGTTCCAGTAACAGCATTTCCAATTTATAAATTTATCACTAAAAGTTGTGATTATTCGCTAAATACAGTGCTCAAATCTTCAGTTATATCTACTTGCTTAGTTTCTTTCTTTTTTGTTTTCCCTTCAGGTTTAGATAGCTCAATTATTAATGGTAAGGTATTGGTCGAAAATGGTTCAATTACGTTAATAGGTTATGGATATAGCTTTTTACAATTGTTTTTATTTTCTATAGTAGGCCTTGTTGCTGGTATTGTATTTTACGTTTCAAAAATAGAGTTAAACAAAAGCTAAAGAATTAGGATGAAATTCATTCTAACTTTTACATAAATAATAAATTAAAGCAGCGGGTTAAGTGGTAATCCCCCCATTTTTAA
>NZ_JJNY01000014.1:0-1417 GCF_000690035.1 Pseudoalteromonas sp. S3431 | reverse complement strand
CTTGGCGCTTTCTTGCAATTGCCATAAGACACCCTGCTTATTTTTCACACTGATAAAAGCCTAGTACTTAGTTCACTAAACTGCAAAAAATAGGATGGGTGTCACTGTTATCGTCCTTGTGACTTCTTACTGCGTTGGCCCTCTCTTGCTCACGCTAAAAAAGCGAGGAAACAAACACTACTCGACTTCTTTAATCAACATAATTCCCGCTACCCACTCGTTAATGAAAAGCGGATAAAAGAAATAAAAGATGCAGAAATTCTCACCGAAGATATGGCGGTGATCACGCCAAACTTATTACTTATTGAATGCCTCATTCCGCAACTTAAACAGCTAATGTTGGCAATAACACGATTTGATGACGAAATTAAAACACTTTATAAGCAACATACAGATCGCGCTATTTTTGATAGTTTACCCGGTGCAGGCCCACAATTAGCACCTCGATTATTAGCCGCTATGGGGTCAAATCGTGACCGCTATAAGTGCGCCGCTGACATACAAAAATACGCAGGCATTGCTCCAGTAACCGAACGCAGTGGCAAGAAAGAATGGATACACTGGCGGTACTCATGCACTAAATTTTTAAGGCAAACATTTGTGGAATGGGCTGGATTATCTGTGCGTTATTCATTTTGGGCTAAAGCATATTATCGGCAGCAAGAAGCCAAAGGAAAACCTCATAATACCATCATCAGATCATTGGCATTTAAGTGGATACGAATCCTATTTAGGTGCTGGAAGACACATACGCCCTACGATGAATCAACTTACTTAACGGCATTGAAAAGTAAGGGATCACCGCTGTTAAAATTTGCGGTGGAAAGTGAGCTTTAGCGCTTGCTGTCCACCTCAGGGCGTGTTGTTATACGTTTACTGCACATACAGGCTTGAATATTCTTCTAATATGGCATCAAGCTCTTTTGCTGTACATCTTAAATTTTCAGTAACTAGTACAATAGGTGTTTTGTACCACATTTTAGTTATTTTAAAATAAAGCTTAGAGAACCAATTAAGGTTACTAAAAAATTTATTGTCATCATTTAAGTGAATAGAAAAATGTGGTGGTGGATTCAAATCAGGGCAGTTTATTAATTTAACATTTGACCATTCAATTAGGATGTCATTGGGCAATGTTGAATTATCAATTAACCCTTCTGGTGTAAAAATAAGACCTAAACAAGTGCTTCTGACAATTAAAAATTGTGCATATGAATAAACACTCATCATAAGACCTAGGGCTGTAAATAATATTGAATATGTAAGACTTATTTTCCCGATATTCAGCCAATAAACACCATATACAATTAAAGGAGGTCCAATTAACAAACTTAGTAAAGCGTAAAATATTGCTTTTCGTTTGCTTATCTCAATTTGCACCACAACTCCTTAAACGTATAGACATAATGACTCCCAC
>NZ_JJNY01000013.1:0-35425 GCF_000690035.1 Pseudoalteromonas sp. S3431 | reverse complement strand
AAAACCGAGCAACAAAGAGTTTATCGTCCCTAGAAAGAACCCAAAGGGCAGCGCCTGTTTGGTATTTATGCTACGTTATCGCCTATTAATGGGGAGTAACCACACTACATAAGCTCCGCCTTGCCTAAAAACCAAACATACTGCTGCAAATTCACCAACCAAAGTTCAACACGGCCTTGCCAAATTATTTTGGATCACTATTTAACTACCTGAGTGAATTTACAGATCAGAGTTTAACTAACCTTTCATAAAACGGCATATTTGGGGTGATTTTGCTGTAAAAAGCGTTTACGGCAACTTTAAAAGGCGGGTAAGTGACTGATTTTTGCTTTAATAGGCAAACTAAACGAATTTATAAACCGATTTTTTACTAACTTCTTTGTGCTATAAAACAAAATTTTACTAACTGAAAGGCTATAAACAGTGACTCAAATCGATTTTTTACCAACTCAAGTTACAAAAAATGTTATAAACCGAAATTTTACTAACTGAAGTTTTAGCTAAGTCCGATATTTGACTGTCACAGAAGTGTAAAGGGGGTTTACAGTTTGAATACTATAGTGGTAAATATAAAAGCCACTTATTTGAAGTGGCTTTTATTTGAGCTATAAATTTATTATTTAGTGTGTTTATCAAACCACCATTGAATATAAGCAACTTTTGTCATTAAGTTTGATGGCCGAGCTGTAATGCCATGTGAAGCATTAGGAATTCGCACCATTGCAGTATCAACACCTTGTAATTTTAATGCCTGATAAAACTGCTCAGTTTCTGAAATTGGTGTACGGTAGTCAGATTCACCAGTGAGCAACATAGTAGGAGTTTTAACGTTTCCAACATAGCTAATAGGCGAGCGTTTCATGTAGTGCTCAATGTGATCCCATGGTTTACCTGGGAACCAATAATCAGCAAAAAACGGGTAAAAATCTGCTGTTAGTACAAAACTGATCCAATTGATAACAGGCTTAGCAACTACAGCTGCAGCAAAGCGATCTGTATGACCCACAATCCATGCAGTTAATACACCGCCACCAGAGCCACCGGTTACAAACAATTTAGACTCGTCAATAAAGCCTTTCGCTATTAGCGCATCAACACCTGTCATTAAATCATCAAAATCGTTACTTGGGTAATTATGATGAATAGTTTGTGCAAACTCTTTACCATAGGAATCACTACCACGTGGGTTCATGTATAAAACGACATTGCCTTTGGCTGCAAACAGTTGAATTTCAGCGCTAAAGTGCGGGCCATAATTAGCGACAGGGCCGCCGTGAATTTCTAGTATTAGCGGGTATTTTTTGCTGCTATCAAATTCTGGCGGGTAGGCAATCCACCCCTGAATAGGAAGTTCATCGTGGCTTGATTTAACCCAAATTTCTTCCACTTTAGCCAAAGCTTTGTCGCCCAATGCATCTGCATTAAGGGTAGTTAAACGCTGGGCTTTACTGCGTTTAATTGTTGCTATATCAGCAGGGCGCTGGGTATCTGCAAGGGTAAAGGCTACCTCACCATTTTCACTTACATCAAAGTCGCCACCAGAATAAGGGCGTCCAAAGGCAACGCTGCCAATTTGAGTTGTTATTATCTTACGCTTGCCACTGCATGGTTGATAGGCGAGGGCGGTTTGGCCTTTATCGGCGTAACTAAAGTACACACCTTTTGAATTGGCACTCCATTTTATTTGCCCAACACTTCGATCAAAATTTGGCGTTAAACTAGTTGTGTTACCTGTTTTTAAATCACGAATATAAAGTTGAGCATTTTCGTAATTAGTGCGTATATCGTCATAACCTGTGTACGCTAAGTAACGGCCATCGGGCGATACTTTAGGTTGTTCATCAGGGCCATCTCGGTTAGTAATTTCGGTTATAGTTTGCGAGGCCAAATCAAGTTTATAAATTTCATTATTTGTGAATTTTAGCTGGTTGTTTTTATGCCTGTTCGCAGAAAAATAAAGTGATTTACCATCGTTACTAAAGCTTACATCGCCGGCGTTATCAAACTCATCATGAGTAAGTCGCTTGGCATTACCACCGTTAGCATCTATGGAAAATAATTGGCTAAAACCTTTTTGTGTGTAACCGCCACCATCTGAACGGTAATAAACATCATCAATAAATTTAGCGGGTTCTGCCCACGTTGCCCCTTTTGGTTTACCGGGCAGGTTTACGGGGGCTGAAGTTGCACTTGGTACAAACATGCTAAATATTAATTGGCTAGAATCAGGGCTCCATGTAATTGCACGAGGGCTATTAGTTAGATTACTAATTTTTGCCATAGCACCTGTTTTAAGCCATTTTATATATATTTGGCTGCTGCCATCACGTGTTGATATAAACGCAAGGCGTTGACCATCAGGAGAGAGTACTGGCGAATAATCCATATGCACGCCAGAGGTTAATGGTTGCATTTGTTTAGTTTTGTAATCAACAGACCAAATATTACCCACTTTGCGATCTGTTTTTATATCCATACGATTACGCACAAAGTAAACGGTTTTACCGTCTTCGGTTATATCTATCTGATTCGCATATTCAAGGTCGAATACGTTTTCAAGTTGTAGCATTTGCTCTGTTTGACTCGTAAAACCTGAAAAACTGACTGTTGCCAAAAGCGCAAAAGGGGCAATAAACTTCATTTTTATTCCTTGTTATTAAACAGTATCGCATCTGTTATAAGGCAATAATGATTGAAAATAAACTCGATTGCGATGAATGCACATTACTTAGATAATGACTTATTTGAGTAATATGCATTTCAAGTGGTTAAGCTAAAGCAACTGCTTGCTGAGCCTGTTCTTGCAACTCTGCCTGTAATGAGTGTGCTATTTCTGCTGACCTTACTGAAAGTATTGAGAGTAAGGTGTCGCTTAAACCATGGGATGATTCTGAACGTCCTTGCAAAAATAACGATGGAAGAAAACGTTCGTCCGTTTTAACTTGATAATTTCGATCAATATCAATGTTTCCTAAATAGGCTTTAATAGGTTCTAACATAGGCGCCATTTTAGGTCGTTGATACCCTGTTGCTAAAATTACTAAATCGTAATTATTCGTAGCATGCTGATTTGATTTTCTATCAAGTATAGACAGCGTTATTTTTCCATTTTTTTCAGATGCTTCAGTAACTTCACTGTTAGGGCAATATGTATGTTGCTCCATCATGGCAACTTTTTGTTGATAAAAAATATTATATATTTGCTCAATCATCGATGAGTCAACAGCTGAATAATTAGCGTATTTATATTCTTTTAATAGCTCTTCTCTTTCTTGCTGCGTTTTACTGAATATAGAGTCTGTTGATGATGGGTTAAAAATTTCATTCACATAGGGACTTGAATCTGCTGGCTTCATCGAATTACCACGCATAATTAAATCAACTTTTGCGTGTGGATAATTATCATCAATATCAATAAAAGCTTCCGCAGCACTTTGCCCACCACCGATTATAGCAATGCGTAAATCCTTTGTTTTTACTGGAATAAGTTTAGCCATTTTTGATAGGTAGTGAGTATGATGAAATACAAGCGGGGTTTGTTTTAGCGGTTGAAAAACTTCCGGTATTAAAGGGGTTCCGCCAGTGCCCATAACAAGTGATTTAGTAAAACGGATCTTACTTGTACCACCTGTATCTGCTGTTGTCACTTTGAGTAATTTTACTTTTTGATTATCCATAACCGGCTCAATAGAGGTAACCTCTTCGCCGTATTGACATTGAGAAGAAAAATGACCCGCAACCCAGCGAAGGTAGTCATTAAATTCTAACCTGCTTGGGTAGAAAGTACTTAAATTTATGAAGTCCACTAAACGATTATGTGAATGTAAATAATTTAAAAAAGAGTAAGGGCTGGTTGGATTTCTCAATGTGACAAGATCTTTCAAAAATGAGACTTGTAGCCCACTTTGGTTAGTAATAGTATCACCATGCCATTGATATTCTGGCTGTTTATCAATAAATAAGGCATTTAGTGTGGTAGAATTGCTTTTAATTTCTTCTAAGGCAATCGCCAAAGCTATATTTGATGGGCCAAATCCGACACCAATGATATCGTATGTAGGTATTAGTGGCTGTGCCATGCTTAAACTCCTCGTTTAAAACAACTTTTATCTGCTACATAAATTTACTTTTGTTTATAAAAATGTGTAGCAGTGGGTATTAGCTGAATAAGGATTCATTAAGTATCCTTATTTAATGAATTACGTTAATTTAGCTTGTTTTTTCAACAACCCAAGGTGAAATGCTTGCTAGTTTTTCACTGGTTTCGGTGAGTTCTCTTTCTGGTGTTGAATCAAGTACAATTCCGGCTCCAGCCTGTAACCAGTGCTGATCGCCTTTACTCATAACACTGCGTAAAACTAATGCCGCGTCAATAACGCCTGTGTGATCTAGTTTTAAAATTGCGCCTGCATAAAGCCCTCTGCTACTGCCTTCGTGTCGTCGTATTTCTGAAAAAGCAGCCAGCTTTTGAATACCAGACGCTGTAACAGCAGGGAATAGGCTTTCGAATGCATGCCAAGCGTTATATTCTGTTTTTAGAGTGCCACAGACTCTCGAAGCTAAATGTTGCACAGAACCTCGCTTTTTTTGAACCATGAACTGTGGTACATGTACAGATTCTGGTTCACAAACTTCATTCATTTCGTCAACTGAAAGTCTCACAGATATTGCGTGTTCGTGGGTTTCTTTTGGATCTCTTAGTAACTCATCAAATATTTTTTGATCTGTTTCTGGATTACCTTCTAATCGTCGAGTACCCGCTAACGGCTCTGTTGTAACTTTACGGTTTTCATCAACTGAAAGTACAATTTCAGGACTAAACCCAGTGATTTTCCAACCAGCTAAATTCATTGTAAATGAACGAGCAGGTGTGTTCATCGAACGCCCTTGAAGCCAAGTCGCAGTGTAATCGGGCGAAAAATGTAGGGGAACCTTACGCGAGAGTATGACTTTTTCTAGTAAACCATTTTTAATATTGGCGACAGACTTTTTGACTGCATTTTTATAATTAATATTGTCTGGTATTTCAACATTTTTGTAAGGAACGTGTGCTCGTACAACTGCATTTTCTAGTATTAAGCGTACTTGCTGCTCAAGTTCACTGGATTTAGATTTAATGAGTGTTGGTTTTTTCCCTAGGGATACCGTTATTTTTGGCTCACAAATAAATAATAACGCTTCTTGACCTGCTTTTTCTTCTTCGGTTAATAGTTCTGGTGATTTCAGGGCATACGCGAATTCAAAACTAGACCATCCGCATGCTTGCCACTCACCATCCCAAGTATTTAATTCTTGCTGTAGGACTTGGCAGAGGTTTTCGCTGTTAACTTGGCGCTGAGTTTTTCCTGCAGAGGTATTAGATTCAATGTGAGTTGCAAATACTGTTATAGATCGAACAATACCCCCTGCAAACCAACATTCACCGTTATCTTCGTAAATTAAATATTCTTTAAATATACCACTGTCGGCTAGAGCGGCTGCTCGTGCGAAGATTAAATTTTGCTCATCGCTTTGGGTTGTGCCTTCATTGGAAAAATTAGTTTTCATAATATCTTATGCTCCTTTTCAAAATACATTTTGCATACACACGGGATTAATTTTCAATCAATGTGTTGCAATAATAACTACAGTAAATAATAATGCAAATTATTATTGTTTATATTTTAGGGTCTGTTTTATGGATAATGCACTTAGGCTAAAGCTTGCGAGAAAATTGGCGGCAACTCGAAAAATAATCATGCCGAATAATAATGTGGACTCTTTATCGACATTAAATCAAAGCTTTACAGTTTCAAAAGCAAAAAATGAGACCAGTTATGTACTTTCTAATGCGCAAGAAAGGATGTGGTTACTTAATCAACTGGACCCACTTTCGTCTGCTTACAATGTTTGTGTCTTGTGGCAATTTAAAGGTTGTTTAGATGCGCGTGTTTTACAGCAAAGTTGTTTTGAATTAGTGAACAGGCACAGTATTTTTCGAACTTCCTATTATGCAGACCCTATTGTTGGTGCTCGACAAAAAGTGCTTGATGAGTTTCCTTTGCAGTGGTGTGAATATGATTTACAAGATTTAGATCATCAGACGCGAGAAGTACGTCTTAAAGAAATAGCACAACATGCAAGTACAGAACCTTTCGATCTTGCAACTAAGAGTACACTTCGACTTGCTCTCGTAAAAATGACCGACAGTCATCACACTTTAGTTATGGTAGGGCAACATATTGTTTGGGACGGGGCGTCATTTGGTATTTTTTCTAATGAATTATCAACATACTATAGGCTAATTAAGAGCGGCGAATCTAAACAACGGGCTCCTTTACCCATCCAGTATTTAGATTTTGCTCAATGGCATCGTGAAAAATGGCAACAAGATTCCGAGCAAAGCAAAGAGCAGGTTGCGTTCTGGCAAAAGCAGCTTACACCGCTACCTGAGCCTATTGATTTTCCAACTGACTTTCCTCGGGGAGTGAAGCAAAATGAAAATGGTGGCTGGCACAGTGATAATCTTGATCAAGCAACAACACAAACCCTACTTACGTTAGCACGAGAAGAACAAGTTACAACTTTTGAAGCCATTATTGCGGTGATTGCTTTATTAATGACTCGGCTTTCTAGGGCCTCAGAAGTGACGATAGGGACAGTGGCTTCGCATCGTAATTTACCTGAGCTGAGTGACCTGATAGGTAATTTTGGGAATGTTATTCCACTGCGGATTAAGGTTGATAATAAACTTTGTTTTCGTGAACTGATCCGTGATTGTGCGACACAATGTCGTGCTGCTTTTTCACATGCAGATTTACCCTTTGAATTATTACTTGAAAAATTACAAATAAAACGAGGGGAATCGCAAAACCCATTATTAGACACTATGGTGACTTTCTTAAGCCATGGGATGTCTCCACCCATAATAGATGACTTAGATGTACATTGGGAAAAGTATTTTAATGGTACAACGCAAACAGATCTCTCTTTTGACGCATTATTAAAAGATAACTGCCTTCAGTTTCAAGCCACTTGGCGTGCTTCATTATATCGACCAAAAACCATACCAAATCATTTGAAACGGTTGCTACAGTTACTTAAACATTGTGTCCAAGAACCAGATATAGCACTAGCTAACATTACCACTGTATTACCCGATGAAAATCAATTAATAAAATGGGGTCAACGCGATGCTTTTGCAAGCCCAATAACAACGCTCGTTGCTTGGTTTGAGAATACCGTGAGTAAATACCCAAATCGAACTGCCGTTGAGTTAGTTGGCAGTGAAACGATAAAGAGTGTTTTGCAACAACAAAACGTGCTGCATGACCTCAGTTTTTTAACGCTCAATGCAAGAGCAAATAGAGTCGCAAGGTGGCTAGTATCGCAAGGGATTGGGCCAGAAGATCGGGTTGCCATAATAATGCCTCGCCAGTTGGAATGGTTCGTTGTGATGCTTGGTACACTCAAGGCAGGTGCCGCTATTGTACCTATAGATCCAAATTATCCAGAGGATTACATTAACCGAGTACTTACATTGGCGGCGCCAAATATAGTAATTAATAATGGTGATGCACATTCATTTGAATCAGCTAAAGCGGCTGAATTACAAACTAAAACAGTCAGTCTGTTAGTTATTGAGAATGAAGCATTAAGTATAAAAAATAGTGATCTTAATCTTACAAACGAAGAGAGATGCCGGCCATTGCGCCCATCTCATCCAGCCTGTATTACGTTTACATCCGGCTCAACAGGGCAGCCAAAAGGTGTGGTTGTAAAACATGCTTCGCTGGTTAACCTTATTGCTAGTCATAAACACGATCTCTATAGCGAAGCTTCTGCGCTTGTAGAACATAATCAGCTAAAAGTTGGCCATGCTTGGTCTTTGGCTTTTGATGCCTCATGGCAACCTACACTGTGGATGTTTGAAGGCCATAAAGTCTATTTATTTGATGCAAATACGATGCAAGACGCGGTCACTCTTGCCAAAGAGATAATGCTTAAAAAAATGGATTTTATTGAGTTAACTCCCAGTATGCTAGATGAAGTATTACCGTGGTTACAGTCAGGACTTACAGATACAAATGGGCAATTTATTGAACCTCACACACCTGCAATATTGGGTTTTGGTGGTGAATCGGTAAAACAAGAGCTTTGGCAACGTATAAAGAGCCTTCCTGGTACGTTGGGCTTTAATTTATATGGCCCGACAGAGGCAACAGTGGATGCGATGATTGCTAAAACCAATGCCGCTGAAAAGCCGGTAATAGGTGGGCCGGTTGCAGGAGGGCAAGTTTATGTTTTAGATAGTTGCTTGCAATTAGCGCCTTTAGGGGTGCCTGGTGAGCTTGCAATTGCTGGTGCTGGATTAGCAAGAGGATACCTTGATCGTAGTGATTTAACAGCAAGCAAGTTTATTGCTAATCCTTTTGCTGAACAAGGTGAAAGACTTTATCTAAGTGGTGATAGAGTAAAATGGACAACTCAAGGAAATATTGAATACATTGGCCGTATAGACGAGCAAGTGAAAATTAGAGGTTTTCGTGTTGAGCCGCTCGAAGTTGAGTCAACCATTGAGCTGTTAATTAAATGTCCTTGCGCTGTCATTGCCAGAGCAGTTACTCAAAGTGCGATGGAGTTAATTTGTTATATTGAAAATGAAATAGAGCAACTAAGCGATAATCAAGAGGCTAATTTAAACTTAATAGCTCGCTTTCGCTATGTATGTGAGCAAGCTCTACCCCCTCACTTAGTCCCCAAGTATTTTGTAATTAATAAAAAACTACCTAAGTTACCTAATGGAAAAATTAATCGTAAAGCGCTGTCGATACCTGAAGATTTAGGTGTTATTGCCAAAAGAGCCCCTCGCAATGAACTGGAGAAAAAGCTATGTAATTTAGTGTGTGACGTTTTAGGGATTGAGACAATAGGCATTGACGATGGATTTTTTGCAGTGGGTGGCGATAGTATTTCAGTTGTAAAATTAGTCAGTCGCGCTCGTCGAGAAGGGATCCACCTTACTCCTCGTCAAGTATTTAATGCAAAATGCATTGCGAATTTGGTTAAAGAATTACACGAAGTTGATCCCCTCGGAGACAGTCAAAATAGTAAAACGGTTAACCACGATAGTAATGATAAAGGTCAGCTTACTTCAACTTTATTAATGCAGCGCTACCTTAATGCAGCGACACCGCTTGATCGATTTGCACAACTAGCAAGTGTAGTAGTGCCTGAAAGTATGACGGCTGGTGAACTAAAAAAGCTTGTGTATGCTTTACTTAATCGCCATGGGTTGTTGCGAGCTCAATTGGTGCAATCGGGTACGGGGGAGTTATCCCTAAATGTTCCGGTTGAAAATACCCAAACTATTTATTGTGAGCAAACTTATCAACAGTGTGATGATGATAAGTATAGAGTGTATTCTGAAAATGCTGATTTACCCACTTTAGAAAACTCAGGTGTATTATCAGCAGCTGAGTTGGCAAAACAACTATGCAGTAATTTAAGTCCTGAAAATGGTGTTATGGTTGCCGTATTGTTAGTTAAAGAAAATGAAAATAATAACCAAAGGGCTTGGTTTGCCATAAACCATTTAGTCATAGATGCCTCATCATGGCATATTTTGGCTGAAGACCTTGCGATTGTCCGAAATCAGCAAGTGAGTAATGAAAAACTTGAATTACCTCCTGTACCAACATCATGGCGTAGTTGGTCCAATCATATAAATAAATTAAGCCAGCAGTATATACCTGCGCCAAATTCAACCAATTTGGGAACGTTGGCAAGTGCTCACACATTAACTTGGAGCTTGGAACCTTATAATAAAACATGTCCTGCATTAACTGTCGCTCGTAGGTTAGGGCTTCCACTGGCTAGTTTATTACCTGCTATAAGTTGCTTAGCTGCTATTACATCAAAATTAAAACCAGCGCTAGATAATCGCTGCCCTACCTTGGTACTAGAGCGGCATGGTCGAGAAGTACAGGAACCAACACAAGATTTAAGCAGGACCATTGGCTGGTTTGCCCGTGAAGTTTATGTGGCTCTCAATAGTGATGTTTTAAAGACTAAATCGGACGAAATGTCGAGCCAGTTGATAGAAACAGTGTTGCGTAAATGGTGTGGTCAAATTATTCAGCAAGACTCTCCTTTTGTATCATCAAGTGGTGTCGCGCCTGCTCAACAAGGTGTAAATGGATGGTTAGTCGGTTTTAATTTTCTTGGTGATTTAAATTTATCCTCCAATTCAGATTTATGGTCAGTAACTCCGCTTCTTGAGCAGCTCACTGAAGCTTGCTCCGATCACTGGCCGTTACTAAATTCTTTAGATTTAACAGCCTATTACAGCCAACAAAAAGGGATAAAAACACTTCACTTTAATGCGATAGCACCTAGTAGCGAATTGCACCATAGTGATCTACTACGATTTAAAGCTGAGTTAAATAAGCTTTTTCATCAACTACACGACTGTTTTATTGAAGAACAACAACAGCTACAAGCGCAAGGTCTTGTTGATAGTAATAATTTGACAATTAAGCCAGCTACGCCACTGCAAGTTGAAATGCTTCGCCACTGTCATGGACTAGCAGATCCATGGACAACACAAATGGAAATAACTCTTTCTAATCAACACAACCCAGAAATATCTGAAAGTGCTTTAAAAGCAGGGGCCGCGGATCTTCTGCGCCGTCATGACGCGCTAAGATCAGGCTTTTTTGTGAAAACATTTTCTACCTTTACTGCCGATATACTCGAGCCTGTATGGGAAACTTTAGATTTACGTGGTGAACCAAGTGAGCAATATGAAGCACTGTTAGCGCAGCATCGCACAGCATGGTACCAATATCGCTTTGAATTTGATGCTCCGCCACTCATGCGATTTTTATCTATACGTATAAGTGATAGTCAGTGGCTAATTTTGATTCATTGTCATCACTTACTGCTTGATGGTTGGTCAGCCCCTCGAATTTTGCAAGAGTGGCTTGGAGGAATGAGTGCTGAAGCCACTTTAGCTTATCCAAATTTACATTGGGGTCAATATCTTGATTGGTTACAAAAACAAGATCCGACAATAGCTTGTCAATATTGGAATAAAGCGCTGAATGGTTTCAAAGCCCCTTCATTATTGTGCCCGACAAGACAGCAACGATTTCCTTCACAAGAATTATCTAGTGTGCTTTGTGCTGCTGTAAACACAGATGTTAAAGCATTAGCTGCAAAGATTAATGTATCTACGGCCATGCTATTTCAATTGGCATGGGCTAAAACAGTGGGTAATGCACTTAATCAGGACGATGTCGTATTTGGTTTATTTGATTCTGGTCGTGCAGCGTCGTTAGCAGGTATTGAAACGCTTGTTGGATTGGTTACTCAGTTAGTACCAATACGGATTAAGACCGATCCTTTGAGTAGTCCAATTGCGTTGTTGCAGCAGTTGCAAACTGAGCAATTTGAATGGCAAGCGTTAGCTCCGGTTAGGTTGGATAATTTGGAGGCGACTCATCGTTTTGGTGAATTTTTTGATACTTTATTAGTTATTGAAAATGCCCTTGATGCGGATACACAAACCGCAGAGCCAATTAAACAAGTCGATTCATCTCAAGGGCTTACATTACCAGTTGCATTGGCAGGATTGAAGGATGTTAAGTGGCAAGATTCGGTTGGCCAAGCCGCTGCTTTATTTATCTACCCTGGTGCAACAACCAAGATCCGTTTGAGCTTTGACCCGCATGCAGTGGGTCAAAAACGTAGCGCTCAGCTATTAACTGATTTTGAGTTCTATTTGCAAGAAGTTGTCGATAGTTGTAACAAATTCAGTCATGAAGCCGCAAATTCTGCGCAACTTAATAACAGCGAATTAAACCCCCTATCAACAGTCTCTTTGGAGTTAAATCATGAGTGAAAATATTTTCGATGATGAATCAATGGCATTTGTAGTTCTTATCAATCATGAAAAACAGTATTCGTTATGGCCTGAAGTATTAACTATTCCTTCTGGTTGGGAGCAGGTTTTTGGCCCTCAAACACGTGATACTTGTTTGAGTTGGCTAAATGATAATTGGACAGATTTACGTCCTAAATCACTCATAGAGATGGATGGGAATTAATATGGAGCAGATTAACAAAGGGATGCCAGCAGGTACAGCATGCCTGTATCAATCCTTTGCTGAACAAGTCGTTATGCACCCTAATCGCATCGCCGTTAGTGATGAACATAGCTCCTTGACATATAAAGCGCTTAAACAAAAAGCTGATTTGGCATCACATCGACTTTATGCAAGTGGTGTTCGTACAGGAAACTGCGTGGCTTTAATACTGCCTAGAAACTGTGAGCAAATTATTCACGTGTTAGCAATATTGCAACTTGGAGCGTGCTATGTGCCGATTGATCCCGATTACCCTAAAGAAAGGATCGATTGGATAATTGCTTGTAGTCAGCCTAGCGCAATTGTTACTCAGCGAGAGTTGAGCAAGACACTTTGGGGTAACGATTCACTTACTAAAGCTATGAGTCATTTGTTGTTTGTCGAGGACCAATTTAACTTTGTTCCAGATGAGCACGAGAAACCTGTTTACAGAGCCGCAGGTGCTTTCGCTTATATTATTTTTACTTCAGGGTCGACGGGAAACCCTAAGGGAGTTGTTGTAGGGCATCAGCAAGTTCTGGCCTTAATTAATGCGGCAATGCCTTTATTAGATGCAACACATACTGATGTTTGGGCTTTGTTTCATTCACTGGCTTTTGATTTTTCGGTGTGGGAAGTGTGGGGAGCTTTGACCACAGGAGCCAAGCTAACGATTATTCCAAAAAGTGTAATTTGGTCACCAGACGCCTTAGTGCAATATTTGAGAGCAGAAAAGGTCACTATTCTGAATCAAACGCCTTCAGCATTTTATGCCTTAATTGACGCAGAAAGTAAGGCTCTAAAAATGAGTGAGCAACCACTATGCTTGCGCAAAGTGGTCTTTGGTGGTGAAGCACTTAATTTGGATAAAGTAAAAAAATGGTGGCAGCTTTACCCTTGCGAAATATTGCAATTGATAAACATGTACGGGATCACAGAGACAACGGTGCACGTAACATGGCTAACACTAAGTGATTCACTTTGTGGCACTGAAAATAGTCCAATAGGTGAAGGGCTATCTAGTTTGGAGGTGCTTTTACTTGATGAAAATTTAGAAAAAGTGGCTGATGGTGAAATTGGTGAAATTTATGTAGCAGGAGATCAAGTGGCATTCGGTTACATCAATCGCCCTGATCTAACCGCGATGCGATTTGTTGCCAGTCCTTTTCACACTGGGAAGCGGATGTATCGTTCGGGTGACTTAGCGAAGCAAATTGATGGTCAACTCTTTTATTTTGGTCGCGCAGACAGGCAATTGAAAGTAAGGGGATTTCGTATTGAGCCGAGTGAAATAGAAGTTGTTTTAGAATCTCATGCAAAGATACAAAGAGCAGCCGTGATAGCAAAACCATGCCTCGACAGTGGTTTATCAGATGGCTTAATTGCTATTTTAATCGCGACAGAGGAATCATTTACGGCACAACCAATAGCAACATTGAGAAATTATCTATCTCAGCTTCTCCCTGTTCACTATTTACCTTCAGACTTTCTATTTGTTAAAAAATTCCCGCTAACAGTAAATGGAAAACTGGATGAGAAAGCGTTACTTATGCAGTGGCAAGCAAATCAAAAAAGTACTTCTTCTTTGCATCAACAGCGGCTAGAGCTGCTGCGTTTGAAGCAACAAGACATCCTCGCCAAGTCAACAACATGATTTGGTAAAGACAAACATTAAGAATGGAAACTACCCAAATGAATAAAAATAGTAATTCAGCCTCGCTATTAGAAGATGTACTTGCTGTCGTTAGTAATACGTTAAATTTACAGCCTGGCGCTGTCTCAGCAGAATGTAACCTAATTGAAGCAGGACTTGATTCGATCACATTAATGAACTTAGTGTCAACTTGGCGAGCGGCTGGTTATGATATTAACTTTGCAGATTTAGCTAAAAAACCATTCGTGGGGGCATGGGTTGAGTATCTTAGGGTATCGGCTGCCAGCCTCGCTGATAATACACAAGACACTATCTTTGGGGTCCCAAAAATAAAAATCGGGAAACTTCCTCATGCGCCTTTTTCACTTGCGCCTATGCAGTATGCCTATTGGTTAGGACGTGATGTTAATCAACCGCTTGGGGGTGTATCAGCGCATCTGTATTGTGAATTTGAGTTGTCGGCAATCAATGATAAGTCACAGCCATTAGACTTAGCCCGTTTGACGCTAGCAATAGAGAAACTTGTTCAACGTCATAGCTCGTTGCGTTTACAAGTATGTTCCAGCGGACAGCAAATACATAATCCAAGTAATAATACAGTGCATGTCATCTTTAATGATTTACGAGATAAACCTACTGATGTTGCGCAGCAGTTATTAGAGCAGTATCGCTCGACCTATTCATCACAAATGTTAGATATTGAGTCAGGAGAAGTATTTGCGGTCGCTTTAAGCTTATTAGAAAATGGTAACAGTCGCCTGCATTTAGACATTGATATGATAGCTGCAGACGCCGTTAGTTATCGCACGCTACTGCGTGATCTTGCACTGTTATACGATGACCCCGATGTAGAACTTGCTGATTTAGCAATGAGTTATAAAGATTGCCGAATGGCCATTGAGCATAATTGGGAGTCAATAAAAGAAAGCTCAGGAATGTGGTGGCAAACACAGCTAGCTTCTTTACCCAATGGTCCATTACTGCCTTTAAAAGCAGCTTCATCGCAGCATCCTATTACAACACGACGCCATTTTAATATTGATCCGCAGCGTAAAGCACAATTATATGCGCAATGTCGTCAGTACGGATTAACCCCATCAGTGGTGTTAGCAACCGTGCTGGCAGAAACCCTGGCTGGATGGAGCAAAGATCCGCGTTTTATTCTTAATGTTCCTTTATTTCAACGTCCACTCGCAGGCCCTAATATTAAAGAGGTGGTAGGCGACTTTAGTAGTTCAATACTCCTCGATGTTGATACTGGCCCGACTGCAACTTTTGTGACACGAGCGCGTGATGTTCAATCTAGTATGCACGAGGGAGCAGCGCGCGCAGACTACGGTGGAGTTCATGTTTTAAGAGATTTAGGGCGTGCACGTGGGCAGCAAGTAACAGCGCCTGTTGTATTTACAAGCGCATTAAATTTAGGTGAGTTATTTGATGCAAATGTGCGCCGAGTATTTGGGGATCCTATTTGGATTATTTCTCAAGGGCCACAGGTATTACTTGATGCGCAAGTAACTGAACTTGATGGTGGTATTTTAATTAACTGGGATTGTCGAGAGGATGCTTTTGTAGATGGTGTGCTCGATGCAATGTTTAATTTTTTCAGTAATACCGTGGTGAACCTTGTTACTGAGCCGGATTATTGGGATACGCATATTGGTGATACGTTACCCAAAAATAGAGCCGTTGCTGAGGTCCAAGAGCCAGTAATTACTAAAAATGTGGAACATGATGAAACCTCGTTAAGTATGCCAATAGTTCGTGTGGTAGCTTCTATTTGGCATGAAGTGATCGGGGGGGATGGTAGTAATATTCATCAAAACTTATTTGCTGCGGGTGGGGATTCTGTTTTAGCAAGTTCGTTAATCGCGCAAATTAGGGAAATCTTCGGATCCAATTCGATAGACATGAAAAGCTTATTTAGTTCACCTTCTATTGCAGGCATTGCCGCTTCAATTACTGACTCGAGCGATGCTGAAGAAGTATTACAAATTGCTCAAGTGTATTGTGAAATCTTAGATTTAGATGATGACGCACTCAGTGCTGAATTGGAAATGGAGGGGTCACTGTGACTGAGTTTGTGCCTACCGAAGCCGGGTTATATGCTTGGCCAGAAGAAATAAGCAGAAAGTACAAAGAGCAGGGGGTGTGGAGAAATGAAAACTTTGCAAATTGGTTAACTGCAAAACTTAAGCAATATGCTGATGTTATTTTGCTCAGCGGCCCCGACCTTCAATCTGGTGAATGGCAACAGATGACAGGCCAAGAAATAAGCGCTGTCGTGAATAATATAGTAGAGCATTGTCACAGTATTGGTCTTGGACGAGGTGATAAAGTGGTGATGCAAATGGGTAATAATAATGCATTTGTATTAACCTTTTTCGCTTTACTCCAGCTAGGCGTTATTCCTGTCATGGCGTTACCTGGACATGGACAACGTGAAATTTTGCATTTTGTGAAATTAACACAAGCACGTGCTTGGTTTGTTAGTGAACAATCGATTAGCTTCGATTGTCATGCATTTGCCAATGAGCTACTTAATACAGTCCCAACACTTAAACATGTTGTTGTGGATGGCCTAGATTTAAAACCGCATCCGTCAATATTATCTTTACTAGGGTTTACTAAGGCAACTGAAGCTCAAATGACAGCACTTGAGTTTCCTGGTCTCGCAGCGGATCCTGCTGAAATGGCTTTATTATTATGCTCAGGCGGTACAACAGGAATACCGAAGTTAATTCCAAGAACACATAGAGATTACCTCTACAATATAAAAGCCAGTGCTAAGCTTTGTGAATTGAGTTCACAAGACCGCTATCTTGTTGCATTACCAGCGGCGCATAATTTTCCATTAGCTTGCCCAGGTATTTTAGGTGCGATTGAAGTGGGAGCTGGTGTCGTTATGTGTCCAGTGCCGAGTCCTGAAATTGCATTTGAGTATATTGAAAAAGCAGGGGTTACGGTGACAGCGTTAGTGCCGACTTTAGTGAAAACTTGGCTTAATTATGCTGCATTAGTAACACCTCCAGCGGCATGTCTTGATTTATTACAAGTTGGCGGTGCTAAACTTGATGAAGCTACAGCTCGCAGAATCGGTAATGAACTTAATTGTAATTTACAACAAGTGTTTGGCATGGCTGAAGGACTTCTTAATTTCACTCGTAATTCAGATCCTAGTGTTTTAAAACTCAAGACTCAAGGACGTCCATTATCTGATTTGGATGAAGTTAGGGTGGTGGACGAACAAGGCCAGGATGTTGCAAAGGGAAAGTGTGGCGAGCTGTTGACCAGAGGTCCATATACAATCCGTGGTTATTATAAAGACGAGCAAGCCAATCAAAAATCATTTACTACTGAAGGTTATTACCGTACTGGGGATCAGGTAAGGCGGCTAAGCAGTGGTCATCTTATTGTTGAAGGCCGAATCCAAGAGGTTCTTCGCCGAGGTGGAGAAACTATTTCGGTTGAAACATTAGAGGCTCATTTAGCCTGCCATCATGGCATAAAAGATGTTGCTGTTGTGGGACTACCTTGCGAACAACTCGGTGAACGAACATGCGCAGTTATTGTTTCGCAAGACCCAAATTCGCCTAAGTTAGCACTCAAAGACGTAAGGCAATACTTAGCGGCACAAGGTGTTGCACGCTATATGTTGCCAGATACAGTGGCGTACGTTGAACATATCCCATTAACCGTTATAGGTAAAATTGCTCGTAAAAAATTATCTGCACAAATTCACCTTGAGCTTAATAAGCAACACCAAGCAATACAAACAGTGTGAATTAAATTAATGATGCGCAATCACCACCAGAGGATGTACCGCAATGGCTGGCTGCTGAATATAAGCAAGCTAATGATGTTGATTGTGGCTAATAGTGGATTGGTAGTGCGTTTAAAGTATTAGTTATTACTGGGAGTTTGTTGTTTAACTTGTTGATGAAACAAACTCCCTCAATACCCTTTATTTAATTATGAGGTGAGCCTTATCATCGATGAACAATTTACTTTAACGGCTGAGTTAAAGAGCGAATACCAAAGTCGAGTAATTGAGTATGCACGTGAATTACTGCAATTTGAATCGGTAACACCTGATGACGCAGGTTGCCAAGCATGGATTGCAAAAAAGTTATCAATGCTGGGAGCAAAAATCGATACATTTGAAAGTCATGGGGTGAGTAACCTAATTGCTGTTATATCTAATGGTGATGGACCCGATTTAGGTTTTTGTGGGCACACGGATGTTGTGCCCGCAGGTAATCTTAATAAATGGCAAGCCCCACCTTTTGCAGGTGAAATTAAAAATGATTACCTGATCGGTCGAGGCATCGCAGATATGAAAGGCGGTATTGCCGCAGCCTTAGTTGCAGCTGAGATGCTAGTACTCGAAGGGAGCTTTGTTGGGCGACTATGGTTTTTAATTACCAGCGATGAAGAGGGCGATGCTTTATTCGGCTCATGTGAAATTGTAAAACATTTTAAAGATGCAAAACAGGACTTGGATTATTGTATTGTTGGAGAACCGACATCAATAAAGCAGTGCGGTGACATGCTAAAAATTGGACGCAGAGGGGCGTTGAGTTTTGCCATTCAAGTTAATGGAAAAAGTGCGCACGTTGCTTATCCGACTCAAGGCATTAATGCTATCCATCATGCCTGTAGCATTGTAAAAGATTTAATGAAATTTGATTGGGATAATAGAGATAGCAATCAGCTTGGTACAACAATGCAAGTCACTCATATCGACTCAGGCTTGTGCAGCGATAATGTCATACCTGACGCTGTAATAATTAATTTAAATATTCGTTATACCACGGCTTACAGTGAAGATGATCTAATTCATTTAGTCACTCATATTGTAACGCGAACTACTAATGATTTCTCACTAACAACATCGCATGCTTGCAACCCTTATTACTCTGCAGAGAATAGTAAAAATAAACTTTCGCTAATAAAAGAGTGTAAAACAGCCATTAATCAATGTACTGGTTTGCTTCCTCAAACCTCAACTGCAGGAGGAACTTCTGATGGCCGTTTTTTTAGCGATATTTGTCCGCAAGTAGTTGAACTTGGTTTAACTAACGGCACTATCCATCAAGAAAATGAACGAGTTCATATTAGCGAGCTTGGAAATTTAACAAATATCTATTTTACGGTGTTTAAAAAGTTACTAAGTAACCAGAGCTCAGGTTAAATAGCCTTTAAATTGAAATAATTTAACTCTGAAAAGCTAACATACCTTATTACCTAAGAGGCTAAACTAAATTTTATAGGTCATTAAAACAATCATAATAAAAACTACAAGTCGTAAATGAAAACTGTTAGTATTTTTGTTTTCAAATTAAATTTAACATCAATGAAACCCTTACCTATTTTATTTATTATGTTTGTTACTTTACTTGCTAATAGCTATGTACATGCAAGTCCGCAGCCTCTTAATCCACAGCGAATAGTGGTTGCAGGGGGCTCAATAACAGAAGTTATTTACGCCCTTGGTGAACAACAACGCATTGTTGGCGTTGATAGCACCAGTGTTTATCCAGCCGCTGCAACTCAGAAGCCACAAATTGGCTATGTTCGCAAAATAAGCGTTGAAGGTGTGTTGTCATTAAATCCAGATCTTATCCTCGCTGAATCAGATATTGGTCCTAAAAAAATGGTTGAGCAATTAAAGCTCACTGGCGCTAACTTGGTTATCTTGCATGAAAACGACAACTTTTGGCGTATTGAAAATAAAATAGA
The DNA here is from genome assembly GCF_000690035.1 of Pseudoalteromonas sp. S3431. NCBI lineage: Bacteria > Pseudomonadati > Pseudomonadota > Gammaproteobacteria > Alteromonadales > Pseudoalteromonadaceae > Pseudoalteromonas > Pseudoalteromonas sp. S3431. The sequence goes on along the minus strand of NZ_JJNY01000013.1, from coordinate 15,922 downwards.
GCAAATAGCCAAACAATTAAATGTTGTGAGTAAGGGCAATATGCTCGCAGACTCTTTGCAAGCGGACCGCAAGGCCTTGTCATATATTTTAGAGCAAACTAGTACTAAACCTAAGGTTTTGGTTATCCGCAGTAGTCAACTTATGGTTGCAGGGGCAGAGACGACTGCTGATGAGTTGGTAACTATTGCCGGTGGAGTGAATATGATGGCTCAAACAATGGTTAACTGGCAGACGATTTCAAGCGAGGCTGCATTGGCACTAAATCCTGATGTGATTATTAGTATGGGGATTGGCGCCAATGATCAGCAACCAAGCGCTGAAATATTATCTGTTTTTAAATATTCAAATGCGATAAAAAATGGGCGTATTTACAATTTTGATGCGCTCTATTTGTTAAGTATGGGGCCTAGAACGCCTCAAGCGGCCGTAGAACTAGCGCATGCATTTTATCCTAAAACACGCTTGCCAGATGGCTATCAATATAGATTTTTAAAATTAGCTGAAAACAGCACAAAACAACAGGACGAGCGATAGTTATGCTGGCGTTAGGAAATAGGTTATTAGCGCAACAACGGATACGGGTTTTATCTATTCCTGTTTTGTTTATTATTTGTATATTGGTATTTTTTATTGCTCTAAGTCAGGGAGGGGTCGTGATAACGCTGCGCGAGACGATGCTTATGCTAACCCAACCGGTAGATGATCAGCTTAAGTACGCTATAATTTGGCAGATACGCCTTCCTCGTATTCTACTTTCGATGGTTGTTGGAGCTGGTTTAGCAACCTGCGGTGCTGCAATGCAAGCTTTATTTAGAAATCCATTAGCAGATCCTGGCTTGATTGGCATTGCCAGTGGTGCAGCGTTAGGTGCAGTAGCAACTATTGTATTAGGAACAAGCTTGTTTGCTAATTTTAGCGACAACTTAGGCTACTATGCGGTGCCTGTAGGGGCATTTTTGAGTTGTATAGCGGTATGCATGTTTATCTATCGGTTGGGCGCGCAAAATGGGCGTTTTACTATCGTTAGCCTACTACTGGCAGGGATTGCCGTAAATGCGATTGTAAACGCTATTATCGGTATCTTAACACTGGTAAGTAATGAGCAACAATTGCGTGATTTAACATTTTGGAGTATGGGCTCTTTGGCGGGGAATCACCTTGCGATGATAATGCCAACACTCGGTATTATTATTGGTTGTTGTATCGGTTTATTACGTTTATCTAAACCTCTTAACGTGTATTTATTAGGAGAGGCTCAAGCGAAGCATGTCGGCATTAATGTGACTAAATTGAAAAAGCAGGTTTTTATATATACGGCACTTTGCACTGCAGCAGCCGTAGCAATTACGGGCGTTATTGGTTTTATTGGCTTAATAGTGCCGCATATTATGCGCTTAATATTAGGCCCAGATCACCGTTATTTATTACCAGCTTGTATGTTAGGGGGAGCATTAATGCTTAGCCTTGCTGATTTATTTGCCCGTACCATAATGTTACCAGCAGAAGTCCCCATTGGTCTAATAACCAGTGCTATTGGCGGTCCATTCTTTTTGATTATGCTGTTAAAAACTTACCAAGGAGCAAAGTGAACTATGTTAATTGGTAAACAACTTAGCGTAAAAATTAAACATAAAACGTTGCTGGATAATATTGATTTTTATGTAAAACCACATGAAATTGTAGTTATCATTGGTCCCAATGGCGCAGGTAAATCATCATTAATGAAAGCATTATCAGGAGATTTGCCGTTAAGTGGCGGAACGGTAAATATTAATCAACGAGAGTTAAATGAGTATAGTTTGCTAGAGCTTGCTAAATTAAGGGCGGTATTAACCCAGAGCTACGAGTTAGATTTTCCTTTCACCGTTAATGAAGTTGTTGATATGGCGCATTTTAGTCATCAAGAACAGTGCACGCAGGCTACTTTGAAGCAGTGCTCTAATGATGCAATGAAAGCCGTAGGGATTACTCACCTAGCACAGCAATGCTTTACTCAGCTTTCTGGTGGTGAAAAGCAACGTACTCAATTAGCGCGTGTATTGTGCCAATTACAGCCAAGTTTAACTCAGCAAAAAAATGCTTATTTATTAATTGATGAGCCAACTGCTAGCTTAGATTTATATCATCAATATGAAGTTATGAACCAAGCCGTTACAACGGCAAAACAAGGCGCGGGAGTTGTTGCTGTTCTTCATGATTTATCACTTGCTGCGAGCTTTGCAGATCGAATTTACATGCTTGATAAAGGAAAAGTTGTTGCTCATGGCTCGCCTGAAGAAGTACTAACACAGCGCCATTTAAGTAATGTTTATAATATTAATGCAAAGCTGCAAACAGATATTGAAGATGTACTTCCCCACATTATGGTGGCGGAAAAAACACTCACAAATATATGATTTTAAGTTGTATCGATTACATATTATTGAGTGTTTTTATAAAGGGGTAACTAGGGCCTGTTTATCTTTCGAGGTTGAATTTACAGCGGCCTGTTTGGTTTTTAGGTAAGGCAGAGCCTATGTAGTGTGGTCACTGCCCATAAATAGGCGATAATGCAGTATAAAGACCAAACATGCGCTTCCCTTTGAGGGACGATTAACTCTTTGTTGCCTTGTTATCGACACGATTTTCTTACCTCAAAATAGATCACTTAATTAAGCTAATTGGTATTACCGCAATGAGAGTGGACAAGTGTAGCTACATCTTGTAATTCAATATTTTCAGGTATCGCTATCTCTTTGGCTGATGCCTGTAGCCATGTTGCAGCATCATCAAGTGATTTAAATACGGCTCCAGGTATACCAAAGGCTTTTTGAACGCTCATATTCTGCAATTTTTGATATTGCTCCTCAGGAACAACGATAAGCATCGCTTGAACAAGTTGTTGCATTTTCTCTGCCGCACCATTTTTAAGCCATTCTTGTGTTGCAGGACCCGCCCCTTTAGGGTGTTGTAAGGATGCTTCATCTGTATAAACACGCACTACAATAAATGCTTCAGCTCTATCAAACCAACGATCCCATGATATTAAAGAGTCTAAGTGCATTGCTAGCGTGCACTCCCCCTTTGCTACTGTTACAGCTAATGGCCAGAGGCTGCTATCGTATTTAATTGTTGTCATACTTAATAACCTTTGTTATTGATTTTATAGATTTTCCACAGCAAATAATTTAGCTTTGCCGTGGAAAAATCTGATTGATTAGAATGTATACTGTATGCCCGCACTAATCGTTCTTGGTTGGGTCAATACTGCTGTATCAAAGTTAGTATCAGGTTCATTGCTATCAGCAGGGGCTGTACCTGGATACAATGCAACAGGAGCATCTTCATCAAAAATATTACGTACTGAAAGATACACTTTAGCTTGCTCAGAGATAACGTAGTTCAAACTTGTATCAAAGGTCGCAAAAGCATCTGTTTTACCGCCTTCATCGTTTGAAATACTGGTATACCAACCATCAGTGTACTGGCCACTAACGTTAACAACCCAATTATTTGATTGCCATGTGGTCCCTAATTTCATAGAAGCAGAAGGAACCGTAAGTAATGAGTTCCCCTCTAGGCCTGAGTTTGGATAATCAGTGATCTCTGAATCTAACAGTGCAAAACCACCATAAAGATTGAACTGATCATTAATCTGCCAATCGGCATTAAATTCAAAACCAATAGTAGTTACTTCATCTGCATTTCTAACTACATAAGCTTCATCACGTGAGTTTTCAGGTGTTAAATCAAAAGGTAGTTGCATGTCTGTATATTGCGAATAAAACAGGTTTTGAGATGTGCTTATACTGTTATTAGCCCATTGCTGACGACCATAGATTTCTAAAGAGTTTACGTACTCTTCATCATATTCATAGTTAACAATTGGTGCGCCAAAGGAAATGCCGCCGCCGCCTGCATTATACCCGCGAGATAATTGTAAACCGACAATATGCGTATCACTTACTTGGTAGCTGAGCCCAAGCTTAGGTAATAAGGCACTGTAGTCATTATCGGATTCTATTTTTGCAATCGCTCTATCAGGATCACCGCCTTCACGTTTGCGGTTTTCTTTTTCGTAGCGTAAACCTGCCGTTAGCTCAAACTTGTCACTAAATGGGAAGGCACCCTCAGAGTAGATTGCAAAATTATCTGAATCATCAGTAAAGCTTTGTTTTACAATGAATTGGATCCAATCATCTTGTTTTGAAGTATAGTAGCGACTACCAATAACCCATTGTTCGCCGTTATCACCTTGATAGCGTAAACGAGGTTCTATCACAAACTCTTTGTTATCAATATTCGCTTTAGACCCATCTGGCGTAGATTTACGTTCAAAATTAAAGTCTGTTGCTGAAGCCGTTACTTCTAACTGTAGTTGTTGAGTTAATGATGCGCTGTATTCAATGCCTAAGCTTTTAGTATGCGTAACATGAACGGGTTGTTGCGGAAAATTAGAACGACGTTGCTCAAATGGATAATCAATGATTTCACTATTTGGACCACTGTATTTGTTATCGGTTAGTGTAACAACAACGCGTGTACCGTATTTGTCATCGCCCTCATAAAGTAATTTCCCTCTAATTGCACGGCCTTCCATGTCAGCTGGGTCTTTAACACCAGGGTAAGATTCATAATCAACAGATGAACTACGTTCAAATTGATCTGCTGCAATTCGTAAGGAAAACTGCTCCGAAAGAGGTTGATTATAAATAGCTGAAAGTCGTTTTTGGTCTAAATTTCCGCCTTCAGCACGAATTGTGAACTCTTGTTCAAACGTCGGATCTTGTGTTTCTACGCGTATTGTACCTGCTATTGCATTACGCCCAGCTAAAGTACTTTGTGGCCCTCTGAGAACTTCAATTTGTTCAAGGTCCCAAATACCTAAATCGCCAAAAACTATTTCGTTATAAGTCGCTGAACGACCATCAATTTGCCAGTTTAAGCGTGCTCTGCTGCCTGCAAAAAATGCATTCGCGTTTTCTGCGGCTCCAGTACCATCAATACCCCTTACTGTTGGAGCTTTACCAGTACCAGTGACCATTGTGATGTTTGGAATTTCGCTTAGTACGTCTCTTACTGTTCTTAATTCGGGGCGGCTTTCAAGCTCTTTACTATCGAAAACAACAACGCTATTACCACTTTGTAGTAGACTTCTTGATAATAACTCTCCAGTAACTTCAATAACGGTCATTTGATCCACTGCGTCATTGTTATCAGAATTAGCTAAAGCTGTAGTAGATGTAAGTGCTGCGAGGGGGATTAAAACATCCTTAAATTTCACAGGTATTCCCTTTTGTAAATGTAAATGATAATTGTTTTTAATACTACATTTGGTTGTATTAAAATACAACACTAAAGTTAATTAATGTTGTATTTTTAACTTAATTGTTAATCAGTAGGGAGGTGGTTTGGCTGTTATTTCAATCTAGGGTCGATTTAATCGCGGCGTGAGGTTTGTAACCTAGTGGGCTTGGTAGCGGCTCCTGCGTTACCCTACTGGCAGCGCATGTTTGGCATTTATTCAACGTTATCGCCTATTTATGGGGAATAACCACACTACATAAGCTCAGCCTTACCTAAATACCAAGCATAGAGCTGCAAATTTAACCTCGAAAGATAAACAGGTCCTAGACAAATTTTTTATCTAGTTGTTTCAAATAAAAATTTTAACGACGTATAGTGCAATTTAATTCGTTAAATTGCTCAAAGATTTATGCAGGTTGGTATAACTAGGAATTTTTGAATTCGCACTCTGTGAGCACTATATTTTTGTCACATTGGTAAAATACGGTTAAGTAAGTGTCTTTAGGCACTTGCGGTGAAAGTGCTTGGGTTATTTTAAATTGCAGTTGTTGTTCATTAAAGGCAATGAGCGTAGCCGCTTCAAAGCCAAAAAATTGTTTCACACTTGCGTACAAAGCTTTAAAAATACTTTCTTTTGCTGAGAAGATAATGGTTAACGGGTGTGGTACCTGCTCTGCGAACAATCTAAACTGAGGATAGTCATTAGGGTGCAAAATTTGTTCTTGTAGCTCTCGCTCTTGTTTTGCGCTCATTAGCTGTTCGATATCAATACCAATGCCAGCGATATCTGTGCGCTGAGAGGCCATTGCCATTGCAATCCCTTGAGTGTGGGTAATACTACCGATAACTTTATCAGGCCATATCGGCGCGCGATCATTGCCAGAAAGAATATCAAAAGAGGAAATACCGAGTGCGTTTAGTACTTTTTTCGCACAAAATCGGCCAGCCAAATACTCGGCCTTTCGTTTTGTGACTGCTTTTTGAAGTTGCAGCGGTGAAAAAATCTGATAACTCGAAAAGTCACTATCAATAAAGTGGTTACTATCAAATTTACAACAAAAAGTGCTGTGGCTAAGGTAGGGTGTAAACTGAGTATAAGGGGAAAGTTCCATATGCTATTTGCATTTTTCCTAAAATTAAGAGTAGCGCTTTAATGGTACGTTAAAAATATAATAAATAAAGTAAAGTTTATGACCTGTGCTGAGCTTAAGCTCATTGCGTAATGTACAATATGCATGATTAATTAACCTGAACTCTGGATAATAAATCTATATCGAGTAGCTATTGACGCGTAAATACGCCTTGTTTTCACTGAGAATCTCTGGCTAGAGAAAATAAAGTTAAATATCACCATGATTCAATACGTAGTAAATCTCTTAACCAGAGTTCAGGTTACTTAGTTTTTGAGTGTTTAACGAGTTTGGCACAGAGCTTTGATCTCCTGAATAAGGGCAATGCTTGCTTCGTTATCGCTATGCACACATAAACTATCAGCATGTAAAGGTAATACCTTTCCCGATTGAGTTGTTACACAGCCTGTAGTTAACAGTTGTTTTACTTGCGCAATCAGTGCCGATTTATTATGCACGCTACCAGGAATATTCCGCGACACTAACAGTCCTGCATCGGTATATTGACGGTCCGCGAAGGCTTCTAACATTAATGTTAATTGGTATGTTTTGGCAAGTTGCTGATGGCTTTGTGCTTTAGCCGTTGCAAGTAGCATGAGCTTTAATGGGGTTGGGTAGATGGCAATGGCATGCATGACAGTGTTTAATATTGTTTCATCAGCCATCATGTCGTTATAAAGCGCACCATGTGGCTTTACGTAGCTAAGTGTTAATCCCTGCACTTTTGCCATACCTTCAACCGCTGCAATTTGATAATGTAGGCAGTTTATTAGCTCGCTTGCACTAAGATTCATTGAGCGCCTACCAAAACCTTGCAGATCTGGGTAGCTCGGGTGAGCGCCAATTTGTACGTTATATTGTTTTGCAAGAGTGAGCGTGCTTGCCATTACATCGGCATCGCCGGCATGAAAACCACAGGCAATGTTAGCCATATCAATATGTGGCATTACGCTGCTATCAAGGCCCATTTTCCATGCGCCAAAGCTTTCGCCTAAATCACAGTTAAGTTTCATATTAGTGCGCCTTTTGCTGCTTTATAGTGACAGGTAATACACCATTGGCGGGTGACTGCCCAAGTAGTACTTTTGCAAGCGCGGTAAAAGCAGGGCCAGATACAACATCGTTTTTATCGACATCAATATTATATGCGTAGGATGCAAGTACAGCTTGTGCGTAGTTGCCAAATTCAGCAATATCGTAAGGGGCTCTTAAGCTTATAAATACGGTATTTTTATTATTGGCTTTAGCAAAACTGAGTAATGATTTAAGTGCTTTTGGCTGCTGTGCATTATTGAGTGCAAAATTAGCGTCGTCTTTTAAATCATCCATGCCGCCAATTTCTACCGCACTTTGGTTTGGTGTCGCATTACCTGCAATTATTATATCGGCAGTGGTTATATCGATATGTGCTTGCTGCGGGTTAAAACCTTGCAGGCTGCTACAAGTATAGTTAAGCACTTGAGTGCTTATAGCTTCAATGGCTTGTTGCATTGCCATACACTTACGTGTGTCAGGCATAATAATATGAATATGCTGATCTGTTTTAAGGCTAAGCGGTAAAGTGTTTTTATTATTTTTAACTAGCGTTATAGCCTCCACAGCTAGTTGCGCTTCTATTTCACGATGTGCTGCACTGCCAATTGTTTGTTTTGCATTTATAAGTGCGCTGATAGGGTCCAAATGAGTGTTTAATCTAAACTTATTTTTAAGTGATATTATACGTTGCGCTGATTTAGCTATTTCTTGCTCATCAAGTTGCCCTGATTTAACCGCTGCGGCAAGTGATTTTATAAGTTCATCCAACGTTATTAAATCGTCTGGCGTTCTAATTTCAATTGGCATTAGTGCAATATCAACACCAGCTAAAAATGTATTAATTACCGCTTGAGTGGGTGTAAAGAAATGGCTAATACCAGCCATGTCAAGCGCATCAGTTATTACAACACCTTGGTAATTTAGTTCTCCTCGTAAAATGTCGGTTACTATTTTACGAGACATCGTTGCAGGTTTTATCATGGTTTTTCCATCAACGCTTACAAACGTTGTACTATCTAGCGCAGGATACTGAATATGCGCCGTCATGATCATACCGGGATTTTGCTTTGCAATAATGTATTTAAATGGTGCTAAATCTTGAGCGTAAATAACCTCTTTTTCATGACTTACCATAGGTAAACCAGTGTGACTATCGACGCTGGTATCGCCGTGCCCAGGATAGTGCTTTAACGACGTAATAACCCCATTGCTTTCAAATCCTGCAACTTGTTCAGCACCAAGCTTGGCAACTAAAACAGGGTCTTCTCCAAAAGAGCGTACGTTTATTACCGGATTATCTGGGTTCATATTTACATCGATAGTAGGCGCGTAGTTTACATTAATACCCAAAGAACTTAGCTCTTTAGCAATAACCGTTGCCGTTTTTGTAGCGAAGCTTGTTCCGTGTTTTTTATATGTTGCACCAATCGACATGTTGCCAGTAAATGAAGTAGCTAGATCACGCGGTAACCTAGCTACTCGTCCACCTTCTTGATCTATGGATATAAATAACGGTAGTTTACTACTCGATTTACTTGCTGCATTTTGCAGTTGAGCATTCAGTGTAATAGTTTGCTCTATTGATTGGATATTTTCAGAAAACAAGATAACCCCCCCAATGTTATGCTTTGCAATTATGTGTGCAAGCTTATCTGGTAATTGAGTTAATGGTGTTCTGCATTGTTTATTCGTACCTTGTTCGCAAAAATAGCGAAAATCAAGCATGAGCTTTTGACCAAGCTGTTGTTCAAGAGAAAGTACAGGTTGTGCGAACGAGGATTGTATTGGCATGAAGCACCCAGATAAAAAAACGATAGACGACACAATATACTTATTTAGCAAAACACACTCCAAAGCTAAATAAAATAGATAAGTGTGTGCAGCTTATCTACTTTTTAGTGCAACTGCAAAACATGGTTTTTCTTTATTAAAGCCATTAACGTATTGTAACGAATAGATAAAATTTATATCGTTAAATTTAATGAAAATCAGTACTTACATATATTTTTTCTGTCTTTGTAAACATTAGATTATAAGTTTTCAAGAGGGTATAATTGTAGGCTTTATATACAATAATAAGTGCAAGCTTTAACTGCCTTGTACTGTGGACGATATACATTTGCTGTACAAATTACTACCTGCACTTAATCTAAGGTTACTCATTCTGCTTTTAGCATTTTCTGCTTCGTTGAGCACTCTAGTAAGTAGTTTTTATTCTACTTATCAAGTGCAAAAAGAGCAGTTAATGAATTACACACTAAAAAGCAATTATGCTTATGCAAATAAGTTGGCTTCGGCAACCGATAATTTTTTAGAAGCTGCAATGCAGCAACTTACTTATTCAGCAAAAATAATAGAGCAAGAAATAAATAATGAAAAATTATTGAAAGAAGAAGTAACCAGATTAAATTTACAAACAAATAGTTTTAATTCTGTAGTGATAAACAAGAACGGTATTATTGCAGCGACGTCTCCTGTTTTACCGCAAATAATGGAGCAAACAATTTCTTCTCCAGGCGCAATACAAGCATTGAAAGAAAAGCGCCCGCTCATTAGTAAACCTTATATGTCAGCCGCAGGTAATTTGATAATTTTTATTTCCCATCCGTTATTTGACAATGCAGGGAATTATTTAGGCTATCTTGGTGGATCTCTTTATTTAAAAGAGCGCAGCATTTTGAATGATTTACTGGATCAACATTATTACGATGAAGGGACACATATATATGTGGTCGATTCTTATAAACGCATACTTTATCATCCGGATCATATTCGTATCGGCACCTATGTAAATAATAACGCAATTATAGATGATGTTATTAATGGAAAAGGAGGGATTGCGAATGTTAAAAGCAGCCAACATGTTGAGATGCTAGCAGGCTACGCCCCAGTAAAAAAAGCACATTGGGGAGTTATTGCGCAACGTCCAGTTAAAAATACCTTAGCCTCACTTGATACATTGATTATAGAAGTTATCAAACGTACGTTACCAATGGCGGTTATTACTTTTATACTTATAGGCTTTTTTGCTCATTTTATTTCTAGGCCGCTTAAACAACTCGCAAACAAAGTAAATACACTTGATAACCCGGCTAGTTTTGAAAATTTTGAGAATATAAAAGCATGGTATTTTGAAAGCCAGAGGTTAAAGCTTGCCATGTTAAAAGGTGTGAGTATTTTACAAACTCAAATAGGCCAATTACGCCATGATGCACAAACAGACCCACTTACAGGGGCGCATAACCGCAGAAGTTTAAACGGATTACTTAATCAACTTATGCTTAAGCAAATTCCATTTGCAATATTGGAAATTGATATCGATTTTTTCAAGCGTGTAAATGATACCTTTGGCCACCATAAAGGTGATGAAGCACTAAAAACACTCACCGATATTATAAAAAAACTATCCAGAAAGGATGATGTTGTAGCGCGTATTGGTGGTGAAGAGTTTGTACTCATATTACCAAATGAAGACAGCGAAAGTGCTTTTAAAATAGCGGAACGACTACGAACAACCGTTGCCTCAACAAACATGGACATTATTGGATTTATTACTATTTCTATAGGTATTGCAACCTGGCCTGAGCACAGTAACGATATAGACCAAGTGTACAAATATGCGGATAAAGCACTTTATTACGCTAAAGATCACGGCCGAAACTGCTGTGTAATAGCTGATAAAAATTAACGACTTATAGAACCATCAGTATTTAAAATTGGGTTTCTATAGGTGAGTAATTTACGGATACTTCGACATTTTTTACATCAGAATAAGCACTCAATGATTTAGCAACGGCTTTTATATTATCGTCTTGAGTGACTAGTAACATATAGTTATGCGCAGTCGAGCGTATTAAATTAAAGTTGTTGGCTAAATCCTTTGGTACAAAATCAGATGCAAGCGTAAGAACAAGTGTTCCTGTAACGACCCCTTTTTGTTGCATCGTTTGGTTAAAAACAATATCCCCCTTTTTCAATACCTCTGAGTTAAAAATCAATTTATCGCCTGATGACATAATGCTATTTGCTTGCAGATGTATTTTTTGGCTAACATCTTCTACTGCCGTTTTATTTTTTATGCTGACCTGTGTTGGAGTTTGAGGCTCAGACTGTTGTACGGCTGCAGCAGCTGGCTCTTTGCTGTTATTACAGGCAGTCAAAGTGCCTGAAGCAGTTAATATCAATGCAATTATTAAATACGGCGGTTTCATATTTTTACCTTTTTATTATACAAGATAGAGTTTTTTAGCTTTTTTTTTACACGACTTATTGCTACTGTCATTTGGTATTACATTTAAAATACATTTAATAAACAAAAATTACAAAATATAAACAGGGTGTTTTATGTCTAATTTCAAACTAACCACAGTAGCAACAATTGTTGCAGCTACTTTATCCGCAGGACAACTAACCGCAGCTGAATCAGCGCAATACTTTGATGTAACTGCAAACTCTCAAACTCAAGCAATAACACCAGCGGCAATGCAGCAACGCGCACTAGCTGAGCGAACGACAGTATCTGGTCATCGTTCTATTTATGACAAACAATTGGGTAAAGCCACATTTTTATGGCAAGCGGTGGGGCAAAAGGCGCCAAATATGTCGCTTATTGAGCCTGCAAAACGAAACCAATATGCAGCGGATCTTTATTTAGAATCTCTAACTGGTATTAGCAGTCAGAAAAGCACAATATCATCAGCAGTAATGACTGATTTGCATGAGCAAAAGCGAGGCTCAATAGTCGCAAAGTATAAACAGCAGGTTCATGGTATTGATGTTTTTAATCGTGAATTCAACTTAATAATGGATAAAGAGTTTAACCTTGTGGCTGGCTCTGGGTATTTTGCGGATACGTCGTCAGCTGAAAAATCATTTGCGGCTCTGAGTGGCTTTGTAAATGCTGAGCAAAGCATTCAATCTGCACTTTTGGAATTGGCTGGTATTAATGCATCGCTTCGTAAGATTGGCGAAGAAGGTGGATATGCTAAATATCAGGCCACCTCAGGTGATGATTCTAAAATTATATTAGGTGAACCCCGCGCGAAGAAAGTATTTTTTGAAGTCGCAGGACAATTAGAGTCAGCATATTATGTTGAAGTCGAAGTTGCGGATAAAAATGCGCTTGAAAGCGACTATTATAGCTATGTAATTGGCACTCAAAATAACAAAGTTTATTTTAAGAAAGACTTGAAATCACATGCAGCCGACTTTAATTATCGCGTGTATGCTAATCAAGATGGCTACCCAATGGAAAGCCCTCATGGTGATGTAATTCCAGCTGATGGGCCTGATCAAGTTGATGAAACTGAAATTTTAGACGCGCCAATGGTTGCGTTATCTTATTACAGTAAATTAAGCACAATGGATCCATGGTTAGCTGATGATGCTACGACTACATCGGGCAACAATGTATTTGCTTATGCTGATGTTGTTGCGCCACAAGATTTTAGTGAAGGCGACTTTACAGCTGACACCACAGCCGATCTGACATTTGATTATCCGTACCAAGTAGATCAAGTTGCTAATAGTTACGCTAATCGAAAAGCCGCAATTGTTAATTTATTTTATATGAATAACTTTTTACATGATTTTTTCTACGATCACGGCTTTGATGAAACATCAAATGTTGCGCAGCTATCTAATTTTGAACGTGGAGGCATAGAAGGCGATCCAATTGAAGCACAAGCGCAGGATAATTCAGGACGTAACAATGCCAATATGTCGACACCTGCAGATGGTGCAAGCCCTCGTATGCAAATGTATTTATACAATAGTAAAGATGCACAAGTCGGTGTTGATTTTGGTATTACAGTTACTTCGCATGCGACTTTAGGTTTATTAGATTCAACACAAGAGTCAGGCTTTGGTCAATATCAATTTAGTGATATTAAAGGGGATGTTGTTCGCTTAGACGATGGTAATACAGCCGATTCAACAAGTATTAATGATGGGTGTGAGCCTGCTATAAATGCCGCAGATCTTGCAGGTAAAATAGCGTTAGTCGATCGCGGCTCATGTTCTTTCACAATTAAAGTAAAAAATGCACAAAATGCGGGCGCAATAGCAGCAATTGTTGTGAATAATGACCCAGACACAGATGAGCCAGCGCCAATGGGCGGTGAAGATGATGCAGTTACTATTCCAAATATGGGATTAAATTACGCTGATGGTCATGCTATGTATGACTTAATGGCTGCGGGCGATACTGTTTCTGTAGATATGTTTACTAAAGCAACATTAAAAGATGGTACGTTTGATAATGGTATTATTGCTCATGAGTGGGGACACTATATCAGTAACCGTTTAGTGGGTAACTCATCTGGTTTAATTAACTTCCAAGGTCGCGCAATGGGCGAGGGTTGGGGGGACTTCCATTCACTCATGTTTATTGCTAAAGCTGATGATATTAACATTACAGGCAATGATAAATTCCAAAAGGCATATGGTAGCGGTACATTTGTAGAGGACTTTTATTACGGTATTCGTCGCGTACCTTACTCAACTGATACCGAAGTAAATGCATTATCATTCCGCCATATTACAGAAAATGCAGGCGCTGATATTGGAATTACACCAACAAGCGTAGCTTCGCCACATGCCGCAGGCGAAATTTGGGCAACGATGTTATGGGAAAGTTATGTAGCATTAATTAACGAGCATGGTTTTGAGGAAGCTCAAAACCGCATGGCTGACTACCTTGTTGCTGGCTATAAATTAACGCCAGTAGCTCCGCTTTACACTGAAGCGCGTGATGCCATCTTAGCTGCTGCTTATGCTGTTGAACCTGCCGATTATAAATTAATTTTAGGAGCATTTGCTAAGCGTGGCATGGGATTAGGAGCTGAATCGCCAGAGCGTTTCAGTGATGATTTAACGGGGGTTGTTGAATCTGATAAATCTGAGCTTGCTACATTCGCGTTAAGCGACGTGATAGTTAATAACGCATATAACGGTGCTGAGCTTGGTTATTGTACTAACGATAATATTCTAGATAAAGGTGAAACAGGTTCTATTAGTGTAAGCATTGTTAACCGTGGTAGTGAAACCTTAACAGGGACTAAAGCGCAGTTAACGGTAATCAGCGATCATGATGTAACACTTGAAAATGATGGGTTAGTTACCTTTGCTGAAACAGCACCATTTGCAATATCAACAAGTGACGCTATCACTATTACTTTAAATGATGCAGGCACCGCTGAAACACTAGAAATAGCAGTAACCTTCCCTGAGCTTGAAACGGATGATGATATTGTTGAAGCACTAGAAGATTCAATTTCATTCACTGTAAATATAGATTTTGAAGATGAAGCACCTGTCAGTGCTACTGTTTCAGATGATATGGAAGTGTCGGCTGCCTCATTATTTGATTTAAACGAAAATGTAATGTTTGGTGGGGATGCTGCTATCGGTACGCAGAGCATGGATAACAGTGGCAATATAACCACTTTTGATGCTGCGGGCTTTGGCTTAGGCGCTCAGGCAATGTTTTTAAATAACAATAGCTTCCAAACTGATGTGGCGGTTGAGTCTAAATCGTTTGAAATAGGTTACTCAGGTGATTTTGAAATATCATTTTGGCACCTTTACCTCATTGAAGAGAATTGGGATGGTGGTGTTGTAGAAATTAGTGTTAATGATGGCGAGTGGACGGATGTAACGCAAGTGGGTGGGGAATTTAGTGTTGGTTATAACGGCCCACTAATTGAAAATACCTCTCAAGCACTCCAAGAGCGAAATACATTTACAGGACGTAATATTCAAGACGATGGGGCTTTTGGCAACTACGAAACAATTAATTTTGGCGATGCTTTAAATGGCAACCAAGCTAAAATTCGTTTCCGTATTTCATCTGATTCGGCTGTTGCTGATTTTGGTTGGTGGATTGATAATCTAACAATGTCTAACGTGTTATCGCCTGTATTCTCCAAAGTAGTCGCAGGAGACGCTGCAACATCATGTGATAACGCGATGCCATTGTTACTTGTTGAGAGTGATTCAGCAGAAATAACTGAATCTGGCACTGGCACTATTACAGCGACTGCCACAGATAGAAATGGTGATGCATTAACTTATGCTTGGACGCAAGTTAGTGGTACAGCGGCAACACTGTCGGGTATAGATACAGCAATATTGACTTTCACACCTGGCTCTATAAATGCAGATGAAGAACTTGTATTTGAGGTTGCGGTAAGTGATGGGACGACAACTGTAGCTCAGCAAAGTACAGTAATGGTAAAAAATGAAGCTGTTCCTGTAGTACCTGTAACCGAGAAGAAATCTAGCGGTGGTAGTGTTGGCTTTATTGCTTTATTACTTACCCCATTAGTGTGGTTTAACAGACGTCGTAAAAACGTTAGTAAATAAGTTTAAATAAACGTTATTTAAAAGCCCCTGAATTTATTCAGGGGCTTTTTTATTTGATTAATACCAATCTGCTTATATATGGGGACTATTTAACGTTAAGAAAATT
>NZ_JJNY01000012.1:0-125550 GCF_000690035.1 Pseudoalteromonas sp. S3431 | reverse complement strand
TCTAGACGATCGCTTTCAGCTTGTTCAGCTGCAACTCGTGCTTGCTCTAAACGATCGCTTTCAGCTTTTTCAGCCGCAATTCGCTCTTGCTCAAGGCGCATTTGCATTTCTTGTTCGGCTAAACGCTGTTGCAGCTCTAATTGTTTTGCGTGGGCATCAGCTTGTTCTTTTGCCAATAATTCAGCATTTGCTTGTTCAACCGCTAACTTTTCAGCTTGCTCTGCATCGTGCTTCTCTGTTTCAGCGCGCTCTTGCTCTATACGCTCAGCTTCTTGTTGTTCGGCCAACGCTTGTTGGTTATTAGTTTCTTTTACTTGCTCTGCTTGTTTTTCATCTGACTTACCAAAACCAAACCAAGACAGGAATTTACTTTTTTTTGCCATACTTGCTAATAACCACTTATAAAAATCTGATAAACTAAAATTTGAAAATAGCTTTATTGTGCTCGGCAATATCTGCCAGCAAAAAAACAGTTCAAAACATTAAGAGCTAAATAGTAACACTTTTAATGCAGTTGAAAAATGAAGCTATACGTAATCTACTGCAATATTATCTGAGCTAGATCCCAGATACCATTTTTTAGTGAGCTAAATGAGAAATAAAACGGCGCAAAATAAAGTAATTAATAAATCAAGTGATGGCTTTATTAGAATTATAAGCGGTCAATTTCGTGGCAGAAAGCTACCAGTAAAGGATGTGCAAGGTCTGCGTCCAACCACCGATCGCATAAAAGAAACAGTATTTAACTGGTTAATGCAAGATACACGAGATACAAACGTACTTGATTGCTTTGCCGGCTCTGGTGGTTTAGGGTTTGAAGCATTATCTCGTTTTGCTAAAAGCGCTACTTTTATTGAGCTTGATTTATTAGCAGCAACGCAATTAGAACACAATATAACAACTTTAAAATTGCAAAACGCGCACGTAAAAAATATAAATACATTATCGTTTTTAGAACAAAAAAACCTAAATGAACCTTTTGACCTCGTTTTCGTTGATCCCCCTTTTCGTAAAAACCTAGCCCAAATTAGCTGCGATTTTTTAGAAAAGAATCAATGGCTCAGCTCAGAAGCTTTAATTTACGTTGAAGTTGAAAGTGATTTAAACTCATTCACAAAACCAGATAACTGGCTGTTAATTAAAGAAAAAAAAGCTGGCCAAGTGTTTTCTAGGTTGTACCAACGCCAATCAAATTAATACTGTTTTACATGATGTGTTTCTGTTAATATTGTCCTTTACATGTGGTGTTGCTTCGGATTACAATACCGCACCATTTTTGAACCACTTGATCAATGTTTGATCAACTTGAGCAACGCTCATAATTTAGGTAGGTGAATTTTTAATGCCAGTAATTAAAGTAAGAGAGAACGAACCGTTTGACGTAGCACTTCGTCGCTTCAAGCGTTCATGTGAAAAAGCAGGAATCCTTTCAGAAGTTCGTCGTCGCGAGCACTATGAAAAACCAACAGCTGAACGTAAACGTAAAAAAGCTGCTGCAGTTAAACGTCACATGAAAAAACTTTCTCGTGATAACGCTCGTCGCGTTAAATTATACTAATATATTAGGTTTTGTATAAATGAGCCTTTTAATAACGCTAAAAGATGCGCAAAAAGATGCGATGAGAGCCAAAGACAAGCAACGTCTTAACCCTATTCGTATGGTACTTGCTGCAATCAAGCAACGTGAAATTGACGAGCAAATAACGCTAGACGACGCAGGTATTACCTCCGTTATAGTGAAGCTTGTTAAACAACGTCGTGACTCTTACACTCAGTACAAAGATGCTGGGCGTGATGATTTAGCTGATATTGAAGCCAATGAAATAGTAGCGCTTGAAACTTTTTTACCTCAACAATTGAGTGAAGAAGAAATCATTGCTCTCATTGACGCGGCTATTGCTGATACTAATGCAGCAGGTATGCAAGACATGGGTAAAGTAATGGGTATAATCAAAAGCAAGGCTGAGGGTCGCGCCGATATGGGCAAGATCTCTGGTTTAATTAAGCAACGATTAACTGCCTAATACTCCCACATACATTAAAGTATGATTGAAGTAAACCGAGCCTTGTGCTCGGTTTCTTTGTTTTTAACTTTAATAAAAAGTGCTTCAATGTGGTTATTTAAAGATAAAATTATTTATAGCTACTCTGTTTATTTAGCTTTCGTTTTGGTAAGTTAAAGCTCGTTATACTCTGCGCCAAGCGAGTATAAAAAGTAAATTTTACATTCGTTATTTTTATCATTATCTCAGGACTGCATTTTACTAATGGCTGGAAAGATCCCACGTAACTTTATAGACGATTTACTTGCCAGAACCGATATTGTCGACCTGATAGACTCAAAAGTAGGTCTAAAAAAAGCAGGTAAAGATTATCAAGCTTGCTGCCCTTTTCATAATGAAAAGTCCCCCTCGTTCACGGTATCTCAAGATAAGCAGTTTTATCATTGTTTTGGCTGTGGCGCTAACGGGAATGCGATTTCATTTATAATGGAATACGAAAAGCTCGAGTTTGTTGATGCTATTGAAGAAATAGCCAGCATGCTTAATTTAGAAGTACCTCGAGAACAAGGCACAAGTTCAGCACCAGAACGCACCGCAGCACAAAAGCGCTCTGATTACGATTTAATGCTTCACACAGCACGCTTTTATCAACACCAATTAAAACACCACAGCAATTCAACGGCTGTAATAGACTACGTTAAGGGCCGAGGTTTAAGTGGTGAAATAGTTAAAAAATTTATGATTGGTTACGCTCCAAGTGAATGGGATGGTTTATGCCTACAGCTTGGCCGCAACAAAGAACAAAAAGAGCAATTAGTTGAGCTAAAGCTCGCTTCAGAAAAAACACCAGGCAGACAATTTGATTTTTTCCGCGACCGCTTAATGTTTCCTATTCGCGATAAACGCGGACGTGTTATCGCCTTTGGTGGGCGTGTAATGCAAGCCGACCAAGGTCCTAAATATTTAAACTCTCCAGAAACCAGAATTTTTCATAAAGGTTTTGAGTTATATGGTTTATATGAGGCAAAACAAGCTCATAAAAAGTTAGACCATGTACTTATTGTTGAGGGTTATATGGATGTGGTGGCGCTTGCTGAACAAGGTATTGAATATGCTGTTGCTGCACTTGGTACTGCAACTACGAGCGAACACATGCACACCCTTTTTAGAACAACAGATAAAGTTATTTGTTGTTACGATGGGGATCGCGCAGGGCGAGATGCAGCGTGGCGAGCACTTGAAAACGCTCTTCCTTATTTGAATGACGGAAAAGCCTTAAATTTTGTTTTTTTACCCGATGGTGAAGACCCTGACTCTCTAGTACAAAAAGAAGGTAAAGAGCTGTTTGAACAACGCTTGAGTGAAGCCGATGACTTTACTAAAGTATTATTCAATAAATTAAGCCTAGAAATAGATTTAACACTCGATTCTGGCAAGGCAAAATTACTTAGTGCTGCACTGCCATTAATAGAAAAAATACCCAGTGAGTTTTATCAAGAAAACATTCTTGAACAACTCGGTCGTTTAATTGGTCGAACACGTGAGCAGCTTAATAGTCGCTTAAAAACACCTAAGCAACAGCACTCTATTGAGCGAAAATTTAAAATAACACCTATGCGACAGGCCATTGGTATTTTAATTCAGCACCCACAATTGGCTAAAAGTATTCCTTATTTGCCCGATTTAGCGCAAATGAGCATAGCCGGTATTGGATTATTACTGCGCCTACAAGAACAAGCATTAGAAAAAGAGAATGTTACCACCGCGCAATTACTCGAATTTTTTAGAGGAACTGAAGATTACGAGCCATTAATAAAGCTTGCAACGTGGCAACACGAAATAAATGAAGAGCGTTTAGAGACTGTTTTTCAAAATACTTTTAAATTTATTGAAGATCAGTGTTTAAATTATCGACTAGAGACCTTATTAATAAAGGACAAGACACAAGGTCTCAATAGCGAT
The DNA here is from genome assembly GCF_000690035.1 of Pseudoalteromonas sp. S3431. Lineage (NCBI taxonomy): Bacteria > Pseudomonadati > Pseudomonadota > Gammaproteobacteria > Alteromonadales > Pseudoalteromonadaceae > Pseudoalteromonas > Pseudoalteromonas sp. S3431. Next base: position 121,585 of record NZ_JJNY01000012.1, on the reverse strand, counting down.
GAAAGACTTGAATGTCATTTGTTAATGACAGCGTTAAAAGCCACTAACAGCTAGTCAGATCTATTTTTGGCTGTTATACTGTGCTATTCACTGCGTCACATTATTCTAGTTGGCTTAAATGCAAACTACATGATGGCGCCTGTTGTATCAACTTATCAGAGTGGAAGAAAAAATCTCTATGGATCCAACTCCTCAGTCACAATTAAAACTTCTGATTCAGAAAGGTAAAGAGCAAGGCTACTTAACTTTTGCAGAAGTAAATGATCACCTTCCACAAGACATTATAGACTCAGATCAAGTAGAAGATATCATAAGCATGATTAATGATATGGGTATCAAGGTTAGCGAAAATGCGCCTGATGCTGATGAATTAATGATGCAAGAAACAACGACAGACGAAGACGCAGCAGAAGCTGCCGCTGCAGCCCTTGCGACTGTAGAAAAAGAAATCGGCCGTACAACTGATCCGGTACGCATGTACATGCGTGAAATGGGTACTGTTGAACTTCTGACACGTGAAGGCGAAATTGTAATCGCTAAACGTATTGAAGAAGGCATTAACCAAGTTCAGATTTCTGTTGCAGAGTACCCTGAAGCAATCACTTACCTACTTGAACAGTGGGATAAGTTTGAAGCTGAAGAAATGCGTTTAAGCGATATCATCGTTGGGTTTATCGATCCGAATGAAGATACAGCGCCAATTTCAGCAACTAATATTGGTTCAGAATTAAGTGCTAAGCAACTTGACGACGATGATAAAGACGACAAAGACGATGCTGATAGCGACGATGAAGATGAAGAAGAGATAGACACAGGACCAGATCCTGAAGAAGCTCGCATTCATTTTGAAAATCTACGTGATTTATACAACAAAGCACGTGATACGTTTGAAGCTAAAGGTCGTTCGCATCCTGAATCACAAGCTGCCATTTTTGAAATTGGCGAGCTTTTCAGAACCTTTAAATTAATACCTAAACAGTTTGACCGCATGGTAAATAACATGCGTGAAATGATGGACAGAGTTCGCGTTCAAGAACGTCTAATCATGAAACAAGCTGTACAAATTGCTAAATTACCGAAGAAAACGTTCGTTAAGCACTTTGCTAACAACGAAACTGACGCTTCTTGGGTTGATTTAGAAATTTCAGGTAACGAAAAGTATTCAGCTAAGCTTGAAGAAGTTAAGCCAGAAATCATTCGTAGTATTAATAAATTATCTGTTATTGAACAAACAACAGGTTTAAGCATTGAGCGTATTAAAGACATTAACCGTCGAATGAGCATTGGTGAAGCGAAAGCACGCCGCGCGAAAAAAGAAATGGTTGAAGCTAACTTACGTCTTGTAATCTCAATTGCTAAAAAATATACAAACCGTGGCTTACAATTCTTGGATTTGATCCAAGAAGGTAACATTGGTCTGATGAAAGCCGTTGATAAGTTTGAATATCGCCGTGGTTATAAGTTCTCTACTTATGCTACGTGGTGGATACGTCAAGCAATCACTCGCTCTATTGCTGACCAAGCAAGAACAATCCGTATTCCGGTACATATGATTGAAACGATTAATAAACTTAACCGTATTTCTCGTCAAATGTTACAAGAAATGGGTCGTGAGCCAAATCCAGAAGAATTAGCAGAACGCATGATGATGCCTGAGGATAAAATCCGTAAGGTACTTAAGATTGCTAAAGAGCCAATTTCAATGGAAACACCAATCGGTGATGATGAAGATTCTCACTTAGGTGACTTTATCGAAGATACAACCATTGATTCGCCAATCGATTCGGCAACAATGGAGTCTCTTCGAGGCGCAACTAACGATGTACTTGCAGGCCTAACAGCTCGTGAAGCTAAAGTACTACGTATGCGTTTTGGTATTGATATGAATACCGACCACACCTTAGAAGAAGTAGGTAAACAGTTTGACGTAACACGTGAACGTATTCGTCAAATAGAAGCGAAAGCGCTGCGTAAATTACGCCACCCTTCTCGCTCAGATTTACTGAAAAGCTTTTTAGACGCTAAATAATTTAGCGCTACTATATAAACTAAAAAGGCCGCTATAGCGGCCTTTTTTCTATTTGAAGGAAATAACCATGGCTTGGATCCAAATTCGTATTAATGCCAATGCTGCAACAGCTGATGCAGTAAGTGACCTATTAATGGAAGCGGGTAGCGCTTCAGTAACCTTTATTGACGCAAAAGACACCCCTATTTACGAGCCTAAAATTGGCACTGTTGTGTTCTGGGCTGATACCACAGTCATTGGCTTGTTCGAAGCTAATCACGATATGAACGCAGTTGTTGCGTTATTGAAGCGCCATGATGAGCTAAAAGACAATTTAGTATACAAAATCGAGCAACTTGAAGATAAAGACTGGGAACGTGAATGGATGGATAACTTCCACCCTATTCAATTTGGCGAAAAACTATGGATTTGCCCAAGCTGGCGCGACATTCCAGACCCTGATGCAGTAAATGTATTGCTAGACCCAGGCCTTGCTTTTGGCACGGGCACACATGCAACAACGGCCTTGTGCCTTAAGTGGTTAGAAAGCCAAGATCTGACGGGTAAAACGGTTGTTGATTTTGGTTGTGGCTCAGGAATTTTAGGTATTGCAGCTATAAAACTAGGTGCAGAGCGTATGATTGGGATAGATATTGACCCTCAAGCGCTTGAAGCAAGCCTTGATAACGCTAACCGAAATGGTGTTGCAGACAAACTCGAAGTATACCTTCCAGAAAACCAACCTGAGTTTAGTGCTGATATTGTGGTGGCTAATATTTTGGCGCAACCGCTGCGTGAACTTCACAGTGTAATTTTGGGATTACTCAAGCCAGGTGGAAAAATTGCTATGTCGGGCATATTAGAAGAGCAAGCCCAATCGGTTGCCGATATTTACGCGCCGTTTATTGAGCTAGATGACATTGCCGTTGAAGGTGATTGGACTCGAGTGAGTGGCACTAAAAAAGCGTAATAAACTGCACAATCAAATTTAGAGCATTAACTCAAAACATGCATGTAAAGCCTGTATTTAACAGGCTTTACTATTTTTTTACATAATAAAAAATAAACTTATTTTGTTGCAAAAACAAAATACGCTCAAATTTCGCACAAATAAAGCCATTCCTCATACGGTTATCAAATGTCAATACGAAAAGGGCAAAAAAAAGTCACTTTTGTTCAATTTATAGCCTTTGATTTTTGCTAAAAAAACCGTAAACTTAGCGCCCCTTGAAAAGAGGCCTATTGAATATAGTGCGTATCGGTAAATACCAACTTGAGAATAATGTAATTGTCGCGCCAATGGCAGGCATTACAGACAGACCATTTAGACAACTTTGTCGACGCTTAGGTGCGGGCTTAGCTGTGTCTGAAATGCTATCGTCAAATCCTAAGGTTTGGAAAACAGAAAAGTCGATGAACCGTATGGATCACAGCGGTGAATCGGGTATACGTGCTGTGCAAATTGCAGGAGCAGATCCTGAGCTTATGGCGCAGGCCGCACAATTCAATGTTGCTAACGGTGCACAGATCATAGATATCAATATGGGGTGCCCAGCAAAAAAAGTGAACAAGAAACTCGCAGGCTCTGCCTTATTACAGTTTCCTGAACTTGTGGAAGAGATTATTGATGCAGTCGTTAACGCTGTAGATATACCTGTAACACTTAAAATCCGTACAGGATGGGATCCGGATAACCGTAATGGTGTAGAGATTGCGAGAATAGCTGAACGTTATGGCATTGCATCACTTGCTGTACATGGGCGAACGCGCGCATGTATGTACAAAGGTGATGCTGAGTACGCCACGATTAGGGATATAAAACGTTCAGTGTCGATTCCTGTTGTTGCCAATGGTGATATTACATCACCAGAAAAAGCAAAACAGGTTTTAGACTATACGGGTGCAGATGCCATTATGATTGGCCGAGCCGCCCAAGGTCGCCCTTGGATATTTAGGGAGATAGACCACTATTTGCAAACTGGGGAACATTTACAGCCGCCTGCTATTGCAGAGGTGCGCAGTATATTAATGGAGCATTTAACAAACCTCCATATGTTTTACGGTGAGCCAATGGGAGCGCGAATTGCTCGCAAACATGTATCTTGGTATTTGCAAACCCATGACAGTGATGGTCAGTTTAGGCGAGTATTTAATGCGCTCGACAACCCACAGGCACAGGTCGTCGCATTAGAGCAATACTTTAAAACACTAGCAGCTAACTAAGAAAGAAAGAGACTTAATAATGTTCGAACAAAACGTGACTTCTCCATTTATCACTAACCCTCATGTTCAGTCACACGAGAAACCGCAGCCATTGCGTGATGCAGTAAAAAAAGCTGTTCACCACTATTTAAAGCAGCTTAACGGTCAAGATGTGCAAGACGTTTACGACCTTGTTCTTTCAGAGCTAGAAGCGCCATTACTTGAAGAAGTGATGACATATACACGTGGTAACCAAACTCGTGCAGCAATTTTACTAGGTATCAACCGTGGTACTTTACGTAAAAAGCTTAAAAAATACGGCATGAACTAATACCAATTATATTGAAAGCGTAAGTATTCTAACGAGCTAAACAAGCCCATAACGTCGTTAATAATTTTTTATGTAGAATAACTACACAGCAAAATTTTTGCCTTGTTATAGACTTGTTTTTCTATCGTTATAACTACTTACTAATCCAATACAACTGGTATTATGCAAAAAAAGCACCCTCGGGTGCTTTTTTTATGCCTACAACTTATTAACCAAATTGCAAAATGCTCACCCTCATCGGCGCTTTATAAGTCGTTTTTTGAGTTGTAATCAGTTAAAATGCCCGCTTCTAAGCTAGCTCATTAACTGAGGAAATCAAACTACAATGGATACTCATCGTCCCATTCGTCGCGCACTATTAAGTGTGTCTGATAAAACCGGTATTGTTGAATTTGCCCGCGCACTAGAAGCGCAAGGCGTTGATATTTTATCAACTGGCGGCACATGTAAACTACTTGCTGATAACGGCATAAAAGTGACTGAAGTATCAGATCACACAGGTCACCCTGAAATCATGGATGGCCGCGTAAAAACTCTTCATCCAAAAATTCACGGCGGCATATTAGCCCGTCGCGGACAAGATGAAAGCGTAATGGCAGATAACAACATTTCTGCTATCGACATAGTTGTAGTTAACTTATACCCCTTTGCGAATACAGTCGCTCAAGAAAACTGCAGCCTTGAAGATGCTATTGAAAATATTGATATTGGCGGCCCTACAATGGTTCGTGCAGCCGCTAAAAACCACAAAGACGTAACAATCGTGGTAAACGCGAGTGACTACGACCGTGTTATTAGCGAAATGCAAAACAACAATGGCTCTACTACGTATAAAACACGTTTTGACTTAGCGATTGCTGCTTACGAGCACACTGCCGCATACGATGGCATGATTGCTAACTACTTTGGTAAAATGGTGCCTGATTACACCGAGGAAGCTGCTGTAGAGACTAAATTCCCACGTACTATCAATATGCAGTTCACTAAAAAGCAAGATATGCGTTACGGTGAAAACTCACATCAAGATGCTGCTTTTTATGTTGAAAGTGACATTGCTGAAGCATCAGTTGCAACAGCAACTCAATTGCAAGGTAAAGCCCTTTCGTTTAACAATATTGCAGATACCGACGCAGCGCTTGAATGTGTTAAAGAATTTGATGTACCAGCGTGCGTAATTGTAAAACATGCTAACCCGTGTGGTGTTTCAATTGGCGACAATATCCTACAAGCATACGAGCGCGCTTTTAAAACAGACCCTACATCAGCATTTGGTGGCATTATTGCCTTTAACCGAGAGCTAGATGCAGCAACGGCACAAGCAATTGTTGATCGTCAGTTTGTTGAAGTAATTATCGCACCTAGTATTTCGAGCGACGCTGCAAAAATTGTTGAAGCTAAAAAGAACGTTCGTTTATTAGAATGTGGACAGTGGACAGGCAAAGCCGCTGGCCAAGATATTAAACGCGTTAACGGCGGTATTTTAGTTCAAGACCGCGATTTAGGCATGGTAACGCAAGGCGACTTAAAAGTTGTTTCTAAACGCCAACCTACAGAGCAAGAACTTAAAGATTTACTGTTTTGCTGGAAAGTAGCTAAGTTTGTTAAATCAAACGCAATTGTTTATGCCCGTGACGGTATGACTATTGGCGTAGGCGCAGGCCAAATGAGCCGCGTATACTCAGCTAAAATTGCAGGCATAAAAGCTGCAGACGAAAACCTTGAAGTTAAAGGTTCAGTTATGGCGTCTGATGCGTTCTTCCCATTCCGTGATGGCATTGACGCAGCCGCAGCCGCTGGCATTACTGCGGTAATTCAGCCTGGTGGCTCAATGCGTGATGAAGAAGTGATTGCAGCTGCTGATGAAGCTGGCATGGCAATGGTACTAACTGGTATGCGCCATTTCCGCCACTAATCACACAAAGGGTTAAACGTTGGTTTAACCCTTTTTGTTTGCTATAAATTCACGTATTCTGATTATTCAATAACCTATTTAAAATTATAATGTGAAGGAACAAACAATGAAATTTGCGCTAAAATCGCTACTTGTAGCCACACTAACGATGACATCGACTATGGCGCTTAGCCATAACCACGAATCGAGCCTTGAACATGCACTTCAATCAAGCGAACGCAGTGCTAAAAACAGCGTTCGTGACGAATATCGTCACCCGGCTCAAACACTGGCATTTTTTGGCTTTAAACCAACTATGACAGTTGTTGAAATTGCGCCCGGCGGTGGTTGGTATAGTGAAATTTTAGCGCCAGCACTAAAAGAGCAAGGCACTTATTATGCCGCGCACTTTCCTGCTGATTCATCAGTTGGCTACTACCAACGCTCTCTTGCGGGCTTTAAACAAAAAGTAGCTGAAGATAAGCGCTTTAGTAGCGTTAAAATTACTGAGTTTGCACCTGTAACACATTTAGATATTGCGCCAGCTGGCAGTGCCGATATGGTTTTAACATTTCGTAATGTACATAACTGGTACATGGGCAAAGATAAAAGCGGTGCATTAAGTGCATTCCAAGCTTTTTATAAAGCCCTTAAACCAGGTGGTACATTAGGTTTAGTTGAACACCGTTTAGCTGAAGAACGTGCTGACGAAGATCAAAAAACATCAGGTTATATGAAGCAGAGCTACGTAGTAGACCTTGCTAAACAAGCAGGGTTTGAATTAGTAGCAAGCAGTGAAATAAATGCAAATCCAAAAGATACAGCCGATCACCCTAAAGGTGTATGGACGCTACCACCAAGCTTAAGACTCGGCGAACAAGATGCTGATAAATATAAAGCCATTGGTGAAAGCGACCGCATGACGCTGAAATTTAAGAAACCGCTTTAAATAGGAATTTTCGCCATGAATGTTTTAGTCATTGGCAGCGGCGGCCGCGAACACGCACTTGCGTTTAAAGCCGCTCAAAACACCAAAGTAAATACTGTATTTGTAGCCCCTGGTAATGCAGGTACTGCACTTGAACCAAAACTTGAAAACGTAGCAATAAACGTTGACGACTTAGATGGTTTACTTAATTTTGCACAGCAAAATAAGGTAGAGCTTACTATTGTAGGTCCTGAAATACCGTTAGTACTGGGTGTTGTTGATAAGTTTCGTGAACATAACATGGCTATTTTTGGACCAACGGCGGGCGCAGCTCAGCTTGAAGGTTCTAAATCGTTTACTAAAGACTTTTTAGCACGTCATAAAATCCCAACGGGCGACTACCAAACGTTTGAACAGATTGAGCCTGCCCTTGCTTATTTAAAAGAGAAAGGCGCGCCAATTGTTGTAAAAGCAGATGGTTTAGCTGCGGGTAAAGGCGTAATTGTAGCCATGACGCAAGCCGATGCCGAAGAAGCTATTCGCGATATGCTTGCGGGTAATGCTTTTGGCGATGCGGGAAGTCGTGTTGTTATTGAAGAGTTTTTAGACGGTGAAGAAGCGTCTTTCATCGTAATGGTTGATGGTAAAAACGTATTACCATTTGCGACCAGTCAGGACCATAAACGCGCTTACAATGGCGATGCGGGTCCTAATACGGGTGGCATGGGTGCATACTCACCTGCGCCAGTTGTTACTGATGAAATCCACCAGCGTATTATGAACGAAGTGATCTACCCTACGGTAGAAGGCATGGCAAGCGAAGGCCATCCATACACAGGCTTTTTATACGCAGGTTTAATGATTGACGAAACAGGCACCCCTAAAGTCATTGAGTACAACTGTCGCTTTGGCGACCCTGAAACTCAACCAATGATGCTACGTTTGCAATCAGACCTAGTTGAATTGATTGAAGCCGCTAACCGTGTAGAACTTGATAAAACAACAATTAAGTTTGACCCACGTGCAGCTGTTGGTGTTGTACTTGCCGCTAAAGGTTACCCTGGCGATTACCCTAAAGGCGATGCTATTTCGGGGCTAAAAGTTGATTACCCTGCAGATGAAAAAGTGTTTCATGCAGGCACTAAACAAAGTGGCAATGACGTTGTAACCGCAGGCGGTCGCGTATTATGCGCAACAGCACTTGGTAATACTGTTACGCAAGCGCAGCAACGCGCCTATGAGCTTGTTAAACAAATTAGCTGGAATGGTATGGAATATCGTACAGATATTGCTTATCGTGCTATTGCACGCGAGCAATAGGCTTATAATACCAGTTTATTGGTATAACCAGTTAATTTAACTACAAAAGCGCAGTCTCTCTGCGCTTTTTTAGTGCTACACTAATTAAAAGTTTTTTTAAAAGTACGCAAACGTTGGAACTAAGAACTTTACGTTATCATGCAATTGCTGTTGCCATACTAGTACTTATATTTTTTATTATAAGTACACTGGCATCAAACCTCGTCGTGCCTACACGATATACAATTGATAAAACCGCGCCCGTATATCTTGATTACGCGTACTATATTGATGAAACTAAGAGCCTTACTTTTGACGATGTTATAACCCAGCCGCAGTTACTCTCTCATCAAAAATTTTCGGAAATACCGTGGAGTTTTACTCAACAAAATTATTGGCTGTTTCTCGATTTAGAAAATAAGAGCTTCAAAAAAGAAAACGTTGTTGCCCATTTTGATAACCCCATGGTTGATCACCTAACTATTTTTCGACTCAATAAAAACAACCAATTAATTGATACTTATAAGCTCGGAGATAAAGAACAAGCACTTACTTTATTTCAATACAGTGTGCCGCATATCCGCTTTTCGCTCGAAAGTAAGTCCTCACAACGACTCGTAATGAAAATAGATACGATAGGTATAAGTAAAACACCTGTAAATTTATATCGTGATAAAGAGTTTATTGACTTAGTGCGTTCGCAAACAGGGATTTGGGGGATTTTTGTTGGCGTATTGCTAATGGCTGCACTGTACAATCTTGTTCTTTATTTTGGTATAAAAGACCGAGTTTACTTAATTTATATTGGCTACATTATTAGCGCTATTATACTAATGGGAGCGGTATTAGGTTTTGGCTTTTATTTATGGCCAATGGAATGGCAATTATTTATTCACGAAAAAATAGTACTTGGTAATTACGGCGTTGCTTTTTTTACCCTCTCCTTCTGTATTATGTTTTTACGTTACCACAAAGAAAAATGCTGGCGCTATAAAATGAGTACAGCGCTACTTAAGCTTATGTTTGTTCTTGCTGTAAGCAGCCTTTTTATCCCTGAAAATATAGCAGCACCTATTTTTTTTGGAGTGATGAGCCTACTTTATATAGCGTGTATTATTTTAATTTATAACAAATTACGTAGTGGTTTTAGATGGGCTAAATTTTATGTTTTTTCATGGGTGCCACTAATTTTTGGCGCGGCAATTCAACCTATGGAACTGACTGGCCTTTTACCTTATAGCTTTACCACACGCCACGCCTTTTTAATGGCTATACTATGCGAAGTAATATTAATGGCAATGGCATTAGCAGACCGAGTTAGGTATCAGCGTGAACGTGCTTTATATCACGCTACGCACACTCAACAAACAAAGCTTCTTAATAGTGCTAAGCTCAAGCAAACCTTTATGGAGTTACAAGCAAAAAACCGCTCAACAACTTTGTGTTTGATTAAAATACGCCACTTTAACTCTCTTAATACTATAATTACCCCTTCTCAAGGCTATGCACTTATAAAACATATAGCGAGAGAATTAGAGTTAGAATTGAGCCACGAGCGCGAATTTATAAATCTTGATACTAACTTAAACACCATCCCTCGATTAGCCGATCTCAATAGCGGCGTATTTGCCTGTATTTCGACTAAAACACAAAACCAAGAAATGCTAGAAGCACTTCTCACCAAAGTAATTAGCAACTTACCAAAACAATACGAAATAAAAGGGCTAAACCTGCAACTTAATTACAGTATTGGCATTAGCTGTGCGGGTAAAACTAACGACTTTGAGTATTGGTTAAAACGTGGATATTTAGCACTTAAAAAAGCAAAAAGTAGTGTTAATCAAGTAGGGTTATCATCAAACGTGAATAACCAAATGATGGACGTTTCCTTAGCTGCAAAGCTACAAAAAGCCATAAAAACAAATCAACTTACACTCTATTACCAGCCACAAATAAATTTATTAAATAACCAAGTAATTGGCGCAGAAGCTTTACTACGCTGGCCCGATCCAACCTTTAATAATTTACCGATTGAAGAGTTAGTAATTCTTGCTGAACATACAGGTATTATTAACGAACTAACACTGTGGGTCATTGAACAAGCGTGTAAAGATATTGCCGAACTAACAAAAAATGGTTACATCAATCATACTATTAGCGTCAACCTCAGCGCTAAAAACTTGACCATAAATAACTTAGCTGAAAAAGTAGAAAATATACTCATTAAATACCAAGTACCGGCTCGTTTACTTAAGTTTGAACTAACCGAATCAGCTTTTGTAGAGAGTCAAGATGCACTCATTAAATTAGTTGATGAATTATCGGCATTAGACATTAACGTTGTTTTAGACGACTTTGGTACAGGTTACGCATCACTTAACTACTTAGTTAACTACCATTTTAGTGAACTAAAAATAGATAAGTCGTTTGTTTTTGATTTACCTAATAACCCCACTCATCAAGTTATTGTACAAACAGCCATTGATATGGCGCACAACCTTAATTTATCAATAACAATTGAGGGGGTAGAAACTCAGGAGATTCATCACTTACTTAAAGACATGAATGCTGATTCTGCCCAAGGTTATTTATACGCAAAAGCACTGCCTTACACCGACTATTTACACTTCTTAAAAAGCCAATATAGCTTAAAAATGTTAGACTCCTCTTTTTAACATCTTTAGGGGCCAAGTAAAGATGCAAGGCACACTGCGTAAACTAAAATCGAGTTTAACCGAACCAGTACAATATCACTTACCTGTAGGTGAGCACTTAGTAGACTTAAATGCATTTATAGGTAAGGAGCTTACGCTCACCTTTAGTGGCACTATTTTATGTTCTAACTGCGGTAAAAAAACCAAAAAAAGCTATTCTCAAGGTCACTGTTTTGTATGCATGCGCAAGCTCGCTAGTTGCGACATGTGTATTATGAAACCAGAAACTTGCCACTACGATCAAGGCACTTGCCGAGAGCCACAGTGGGGCGAAGAAAATTGCATGATCCCACACTATGTGTATCTCGCTAACACTTCTGGATTAAAAGTAGGTATTACCCGCCACACACAAATACCGACTCGTTGGGTGGATCAAGGCGCTACTCAGGCATTACCTATTTTTAAAGTGCAAACTCGCCTGCAATCGGGTTTAGTGGAAGTTGCTTTGGCTGAATTTATTGCCGATAAAACCAATTGGCGCAATATGTTAAAAGGCCAAAACGACGCACTTGATTTAAAAGCAGCAGCGGCTGAGTTAATTCCACAAATTAGCGAAAAACTAAACGAGCTAAGTGAGTTATTTGGCGCAACAGCAATAGAGCAACTTGACGAAGATGTGGTTGATTTAGATTTTCCAGTAACCGAATACCCAACAAAAATCAGCTCATTTAACTTTGATAAAGACCCTGTTGTAAGTGGTGTTTTACAAGGTATTAAAGGTCAGTACCTAATCTTTGAAAAAGGCGTTATTAATATTCGTAAATTTACGTCTTATGAAGTAACCGTAGGCTAACGGGCTATGTTAAACAGCTACCCACAGTTATTGGTTATTTATAATGAGCTTGAGATAGCTCAAAACCAAAAAGAGCAACAAGAGTGCTTACACAGCGTTATGCAAAGTGAGCTAAGCGACGTGCGAGTACTTAATAAGCAAGGTGACTACCTTAATTTACAAGGCACTGTTTGCCCTGAATTGAGTGGCGAGCAGCTAGCACAGCTTGTTACAGCTTACTTATTAAATGAAGGACAATGTTGCCTTGGTAAAATAAAAACCCTAAGCACAGCGCAGGCGTTTGATTTACTAGGGCTATAAACACTCTTATTATTTAAACCTCAGTAAGCACTTTTATATGCGCTACAGCACTACGACCTAACGCTGATAGCGCATAGCCACCTTCTAAATACGAAATAACCCCTTTGCAACCGCCCTCCTTTGCCACACTGCATAGCTGCTCGGTGAGCCAAATGTAGTCACTTTCAACAAACTTTAAGCTTGCCATATCATCTTCTAGGTGTGCATCAAACCCTGCGCTTATAAAAAGTAATTCAGGCTTAAACGCTTTTAATTTTGGTAACCATTGCCCAGTAAACACCTCTTTTAGGTCGTCGCCATTACTAGCAATTGGCAGAGGGGAATTAACTATATGGCTATTATTTTTAACTGCTGTATTTGGGTAAAACGGATACTGAAATAACGAACAAAGCAGTACATTTTCGTCATCAATAAAAATGTCTTGTGTGCCATTACCATGGTGTACATCAAAATCCGCAATAGCAATGCGTTTAACCCCTTTGCTTTGTGCGTACTTAACGGCAATAGCTAAGTTATTAAACACACAAAACCCAGATGATGAATCCTTATTCGCATGGTGTCCTGGCGGACGTACTGAGCAAAAAGCAGCATCGAGTTTATCGGCAAGTATTTCATCAACAGCTAACAATCCTGCACCTACTGCACGCTCAATCGCTTTAAACGAATCGGGGCACAGCCAAGTATCGCCATCTAAATTAGCGAGTCCTTCCGTTGGTAGTGTAGTTTCTACGTGTTTAACTAAAGCTTCATCGTGAGCAAGTAAATAATGCTCACGCTCGGCCTTAGGTGCTTGCAGGTGTGTTAAGCCAACATCTACACCGCTGGCTAATAATCTGTCGGTAATTGCATCTAAGCGCTCTGGGCACTCAGGATGGTCGTCTATCATTTTATGCTTACGGCAATGAGGATGAGAAATAACTGCTGTACGCATAAAAAAGTCCCTTACAAGGTGTAAAAGCTTAATATAACAAAGCCACCGGCTGGTGGCTTTGCGACTTTGGTGTATATCAACACTTTAAATATCAAAACTATTAACTACTTTGCTTTTAAATGCAGGTTTCTAAAATCAAAGCTAAAGTCGGTCACTTGTGTTGATACTGCACGCATTTTAGCGCTGTTTACACGATTACTAACATCCATATCAAAGGTAATAAACGCATCTGCTTCAAGTAGCTTTTCATCCCACTTAACAATAAATGTATTGCCAGTGTAGTGCTCAAGTGTGCCTTTTAAACGTTTAGTATGCGTAAAATCAATGTGTAATTTGCTATCGAGCTGCTCAATAATCACATCGCCGTACCAGTCATCGTGCAATGTACCGGTGTAATTAATATTTGGTAATTGTGGCTGGTAGTCAGCAGGTGCTTCTGGTTTTGCATTAGCGTACGCGAGTTGCTTGCCTTCAAAATGTTTTTTAGCTAGATCTTCTACCCAGTCTTTATCTTCAAGTTCAAGCGCATCTTCAAGTACTTCATGGGTTACTGCCGAAAGCGCACCAAAAGCTTGTTGGTTAGATAAAATAACAATACCGAGTTTTTTCTCAGGCAATAAAGTAACTTGCGATACCATACCTAAAATACCACCGCCGTGACCTAACTTTTTAAAGCCGTGGTAGTCTTCAATGCTCCAACCTAGCCCATACCCTCTAAATTGCTGATGGTACGACTCAAACGCGCTTTTAGATGCCATAGACGTAATATGTGGGTGCCACATTTGCGCTTGTTGCTTTTCGCTAAACAGCTGCTCGCCATTAGGCATTTTACCGCCCGCTAATTGCGTACGAAGCCATTGACTCATATCGCTTACACTTGAAGCGATGGCGCCTGCGCCTCTAAAGTCTTCTAGGTAGTTCACAAAAAAGGGATGAAGTGAGCCATCCATAGGAATATGACCTGTTGCCCAGTTAGTGTTGCTTTTTGGGATGCGTGAAAAACCTGCGCGTGAGTTGTCCATGTGTAGCGGCTGTAATATATTTTTTTCGATGTAATCGTTCCAGCTCATACCCGACACACGTGCAACCACTTCGCCAGCGGTAACAAACATCAAGTTGTTATAAGCGTACTTACTACGAAAGCTGCTCGCTGGTTTTAAATACTGTAATCCCGCTAAAATTTCATCAACGGGCTTATCCGTGCTTGGCCAAATCATTAAATCGCCTTGCCCAAGCCCTAGCCCACTGCGGTGACTTAATAAATCACGAATACGCATTTCGCGTGTTACGTACGAGTCGTACAATCTAAACTCTGGTAAATGATCAATTACGCGGTCATCCCAGCTCAACTTCCCTTCATCAACCAACTTGGCAAGTGCCGCTGTTGTAAACGCTTTGGTGTTTGAAGCAATACCAAACAAGGTGTCTTTGTTTACTTTTTTGTTGGTATCGAGATTAGTTACACCAAAGCCTTTAGCAAATATCACTTTATCGTTTTCAACAATGGCGACTGCCATACCTGGTACGTCAAAACGTGCCATTGACGCTTTAATAACGTCGTCAATTTTGTTGGTATCGACTTGTGCCCAGCTACTAAACGTAGTGCTTGCTAGTAATGCAATTGCGGCTAATTTGGTTAATTTCATATCAATCCTATTTTATTATTTTTGATGAACTGCAAATTCAATTTCGGCACGCTCTTTATTGGTATCGCTTTTGTGCGGCCTATTGAGTATTGCATCACTGTATTCTTTTGGTACGCCTGCTTCAAGTGCGCCGCGATGAACGTGTTTTATGTACCAATCGTATGGGAGTACATCGCTGTCATGGGTATTAGCTATATAACAATGTGCGGCTACAGTCTCACCCGTTAAAAGCGTTGGGGTTATATCTACGCAGTCGTAACCTACGCCCTCAATACTGTCTAAAATGGTTTTTTCTTCTTCATTAAGCTCATAAATAACGCCATAAACCAACGCATCTTCTTTATTGCTTGGGCAGATACTGCACTTACCTGAGCCATCTTTAAATAACATATCAAAAGTAAGCTCGTAACCTTTAAGTACCGCTGTTCCTACACGCTTTACATTCGGTAAACGCGCCAACAAACGGTTAGATGACATATTAGAGCCAAACGAAAAATTATATAACGGCATTTTATCTCCTGCGCTTTTTAAATAAGTTAAATAACAACACGTACTGCAAGGGCAATTAAAATAACGCCAATTCCACGGTCAAACCAATAACCACGCTGCTGGAAAAAGCCCCTCACATTATCTCTAGAAAGCATTATTGAAAGCATTGAAAACCACACCCAAGTAGCCAGTGCCATGTACACGCCATAAACGATCTGCACGCTAGTAGGTGTTGTTGGACTAATCACGAGTGTAAATAACGACATAAAAAATAACGTGGCTTTTGGGTTTAATGCATTGGTGAAAAAGCCGCGCCTAAAAGCCACCCAAACGGGTTCCTCTTGAACGGCTTTGTTTTCAATATTTTTTGCAGCCTCGCCTTCATTACTTGCAGGCGGTTTTGCAGCTCTAAGAGCTTGCACGCCTAAGTAAGCTAAATATGCACCAGCAAGGTACTTAAGCGCCATAAATAAACTAGGCGATTGCGTTAAAATAAGCGCTACACCTAACACGCAATAGGCAACGTGCAGTAAAATAGCAGCGCCAACACCGGCGCTTGTCCACAATGCATTGCACCTACCTTGTTGCACACTTTGCTTGAGCACAACGGCAAAGTCAGGCCCAGGGCTTGCTACTGCAAAAAAATGAGCAATAACAATCAGTAAAAATTCATCTAAGTATTCCACGCAAGTCCTTGCTAGTTTGGTGAATAAGCTAATAACAGCGGGTTGGCCGAGTTATTTACCAATGCTTTAATTTCTTTTTGTGCTTTTTTAAACTGACCACGCAGATGCGGTTTTAAGTGTTTTTTAGAGACTTTATCGTTTTTAAAGTAACTAATAAGGGCATGCATAAATACCGTATGTGTTTCACTTAGCTTAGCTTCACGGTTAGCGTATGGGTTGTAACAAGAACCACAACCGCCCTTAAACTGATACACCGTGTTGCTCATCATCACACCAAACCCTAAAAAACAGGCAAGCGCATCGGCAGCTTGTGGTAAATACTCCCTACCACCTGGCGGTAGCACCCCAACGTGATGAATAAGTATAGTGGCCAGAGTACCCGCATAACTTGCTACTAAATCTTGTGGCTGATTAATCTGATTAGGATTAAAAGAAATGCTGACCTTATGGCTTGGCGGCACAATTAAATGGCAGCCTTCTCCACGTATTTCATTGCTAAATTCAAAGTGTGGAAAAACCTGAGGCTGCAATTGCTGAGGCGCAACTAACTGAATAGGCCACGCGCTCATACCTGCATAATTAGTAACGCGGGTAAAAACGTTAGTCGCCATTTCTTCAATACTTGATACCGAATCAGGAAAAAACGCTGCTGTCGGCAATATTATTTTTGTTTGCTTAGTAAAGTACTCCGCATCAAAATTCTCTACCGCCCAAATAAACGTATCAATAAGCCATTGCTGTTCTTGATCTTCCAATAATGGTGCCGATTTAAATAAAGCTAACATAAGGTGCTCTTATAAGTTTTAGGTGCTAGTTTAGTTTTTTTGTGTAAGCGCCCATTCCCACGCTTGAGTATTGTATAGCGGCACTGTTGATAGCGCATGATGATGGCTGCCACTGGATTCTTTCGTTGAGTACGATAAATACAATAAGGTGCGGTTTTCAGCATCGTAAATACGACGTACCTTTAAAGATTTAAATAAAATACTTTTAGATGATTTAAATACCACCTCGCCCGACTTACTTCGGTCAATTTCTTGTAGCTGCTGTGCTGTAATAGGCCCCGTTTGACGACACGCAATTGACATATCAGACGGATCAGAAAAGTCTAAATCAGCTTCAATATGGCTAATGTGGCACGTAACACCTTTAATAATCGGATCTTGCTGCGAATTAACCACGACATCTTTAGTTGTAAATAACCCAAGGCTTACCGACGCAACATCATCAGAGCAAGCACTCAACGTAACTACCGCACCTGCAAGTAAAGCTAAACGTTTAAATTTTTGTGGTAATTTCATACTTATCCTTATCTATAATAGGTAACTTAGCATCTACGTCACTAAGCAAAGGTTCACCTGTTTGTTTTATACTAACATCAAAAATAAATACGACTAAATTAGTTTAAAGTAAAGATTTTAGATAGCCCTAGGTTTAGCGAACCCTGTTGTATTTGATACAATTAACCCTCGCTAATGCAGTAACTCATAATAGGAAACGCCTAAATGCCGCATATTATTATTGAACACTCAGAAGACCTCCCTGTTTTACCACAAGTACTAGTAGAGAAAATTCATAACAGTACTTTTGAAAGCGGACTTTTTGATTTAGAAACAATTAAAACACGCGCAATTGCATACCAACAATACCAACTAGGTATAGGTAAAGAAGGGTTTATTCATATTCAAGTGCATATAATGGCAGGGCGAACGGTAGAACAAAAACAAATGTTAAGTGAGCACCTACTCGCATGTTTAAAAACCTACTGCAGAGACTCTGATAGCTTAAGCGTCAATATTTACGATATGGATCATGATGTATATCGAAAAAATTAGAACGTATTTTTAGAAAACGAGTAAACATTCGATGACGCTGCATTACTGTTGCACAAAACTTTTTTAAATTTAAAGTATGCGCTTCTCAAGGTTACCAATAATCTGACTCACAGGGCTCGCTTTGTGATAAAGCCAACCTTGGTGTAAAAATACCCCTTTTGATAAAAGGTAATCAGCTTGCTCTTGGGTTTCAACCCCCTCAGCAACAACATCAATTCCAATCGTTTTAGCAAGCTCAATTAATGCATCAAGCAAAATAGCCAGTTGTGACTCAGTGCCTATAGCACTGACATAACTTCTATCAATTTTTAATATGTCTAAAGGCAATGCCTTGAGGTACTGTAAGCCCGCATAACCAGTTCCAAAGTCATCAATTGCAATTAGAATATTTTGATCTTTGAAGTCTTGCATAGTCTGAATGACTTCTTGATCGTCTAAATCAATTAACTCATTTTCTGTCAGTTCCAGAACCAAGTGAGGAATAACAGCGTTTAACGAAAAAACTAACTGTTTAAAATAAGCATCCTTTAAATGCTCACCTGTAATATTAATGTTTATTTTTATATTGCTATCCCAACCAATTAACTCTGCGGAGTCTGCTATTAAGTTTTTAATTACAGCATAGGTAAGGCTTATATTCAGATGATTGCTTTCGATATCAGGTAAAAAACGATTTGGTGTTAAAACACCTTCAATAGGATGCTTTAAACGAACCAATGTTTCAGCCCCAGCAAACTGTTTTATATTCGAATCCCAAATGAGTTGATAATAATTAACAAAACGCCCTTGTTTTAAATAATTTCGCAATTCACTTTTTCTACTTTGGTAGTTTTGTTGATACACCTCTGTAAAAATGAAAATCAACAAAAAAATAATGATATACAAAGCAACATGGCTATATGAGGGGTAATACACATCTTCGTATAGTACGTTTTCATCAATCGCTATCATTAAGGCAAGGCGTGGTAAATATTTCAGTGGCTCAATAATTAAAAAATGTTTTTTTGCATCATCAAATACGACACCTTTTACAGTAAGCGGTTTTGTTAATGGAAATAGCGGGTAGTTAATCGGTAAAGTATAATCCCCAACCACTGTTACTACTTTACCTTTTCTAGCATCAACAGTAGCAACATAAGTATAATTTCTATCGAGTTCATTAATACGGCGATTTAACAGCGATTGCGGTAGCAATGCATTAATTTCGTATCCATCACTTCTGGTTTTAGCGATAATTAAAGCGGTTTCACCAATAAAATTAGCAGCAATAGGCCCAAAAAAGCGTAATCGTTTAGATTTAGTTGGTTTAATTCCGGATGTTTTCATAGGCTTTTTAAGTTTTTGCCAACTCGTACAAATTAAATTACCTTTAGGGTCTCTAATCCCTAGTTCAGCTATATTTTGAATATTAAAGTGCGCTTTACGCAGTGCTAACAGCGTTGCTGGGGTACAAGAAGGAGTAAGGTTGTCATTTTCAACAAAAAAGTCATTAAGCTGCTTTAACTGTTTATTTAAATCGCTTTTAAACCAATTAAAATCAGCCTTTACTTGAGAGCGCAAAAAAGCTTTTTTAGAAACAACCTCTAATGGGTAGTCAATCAACATAACTAGCAATACGCTAATAGTAGCAATAACGAATGCTTTAAACTTATACTGAAACTTTGGCACTATACAATTCCCAGAATGAATGGCTTTCAAAACTCCAATAAACATAACCTAATACTAACAATAAATTAATTTACATAAACACTTAAATTTTACTTTTGACTAGCAATGTTGCTAAAAACAGCATTATTTCACTTCCATCAATAGTGGCTAAAAATTTAATTGTATTTAACTCTCAGTTAAAAAATAGCAAAGAGCGTATGAGCTTTTAACAATAGCTAAAGCCTCAGAATGTAAAGCCTATTGCCGCCAAGTCTTTGAAGTAAATGGCTACATCGGGAAGGTAGTATTTATACAGTGAAAGGTAAAGGCGGCCTAATCCGTGATGTACTAATACCTAACGCACTGGCTACACAGCTAGAACAAAGGCGCTTAGCACAGCCTATAACGGTTCGTGATAGGGAAATTAACTATTTACAACGTTATGATATTGGTGGTGGTCATAAATGTTCATGCTCATTTTCAAAAGCATCTAATCGCGCTCTATTTTTTTCTAATGGCGGCCATGGCCTAAGGCATAGCTACGCACAAGAGAGAATGAATGAACTAAAAGGTTTGGGGCTTAGTAGGCAAGTAGCTCTCGAAACCGTGTCGCAAGAGCTTGGCCATTTTAGAGCTGAAATTACTGAGGTTTATTTAAAGTAACCGCCGATTTAAGTCTTGGAAGCTAGAATTAAAAGACTATTAAACTCCCCTTCCATATAGCTTTTATGGCAAAAGCAGTTGCAAAAATGTATAAAAATTCTTTTAGTCGACTTAGTAAGGGATTGGGAGCTGCATAAACTAGTTGTAATCACTCAGACCTAATATTACAGTCGCCGAATAGCGACTGTAATATTTGATAGGAAGATACAGTTCCAATCGATGAAAAATCTATTTATCGTAGGTTTTTTGTGAGGAGTATTAAAATAATTAGTGTTCATTCGCTTGCATTTTGATCTGGTGTGGTGAGCCTATGATTACTTGTTCAGGACTGCCAAATTGAAGGTATTTTAAACATTCAGGAAGTACGAAATCTTCATCAAGAATTCTTTGTATTTCATCAATATCTAAATTAATTTCTTTTGAAAGCAAGCTTTTAATTTTGGAGTGAAAGTCTTCTTGCAAGGGATCAACTTGCATTCCACATAAAAAGTTTAGATGAGTTTTCTTATCTGGAGTAGCTAGGTTTTCTTTTATCAAATAATCAATAAATTCTGTATAGTAGGTTCTTCTAATCATTCCAGAAATAAATGAAGACCAGCGGAGGCTTTTTCGTTCACGATTGATAATTATCGGTAAGTACTCTTGAAGCCTAAGCATTAATCGATAAATAAAAGTGGAAGCTTCTTTGCTTAAAATTGGCAGAGCGCTAGCAAGAACAGTTTTTGCTCCGCCATACAGAAATCCATTTGCAGTAGAAAAGTGGTTCCTGTCAATAGGGCCAGTATCACATGAGCTTAACACTACAATCGGTGGTATCCCAGCTTCCTCAATAAGATCATAGACTGAAACTACTTCATCTTTTAAACAAATAACACCTCCTCCGTTTTCATGATGTCCTCCATGGAGATCAAATATTACTATTGGACTTTTTGAGTTGTTTAACGCTGAAACAAGCTCATCATAATTCGAAGGGGTCACTATTTTTGCTTTCACCTTAAACTGATTTTCGCTATTACCAAAACCACACCTATTAAAAACTTCGAGCTTTGAAGATAAATCATCTTTTATAATGTCATCCTCTTTAAAAGAGCTAACTATAAGAACTTCACTAAGGGATTCCATAGTAATAAATGTGTTCCTTGTATCTACTAAGCACATAGTTGTTAGCCATCCTGGTGAAATAGGCAAACGGCTGACATTGTGTGCAATCATAGTAGGAAGACCATTGTGAGAAGACCACTCTATAGGTAAGTTAGATACTAGTTTTATTTCCGATGGGCGGTGGTCATTTAAGTAATCAAAATATCCAGAAGCTTTTTGATTGATATTATCCCTAAGAGCTCTAAACTTAATTTTTAAACTTCTTTGATTGTTCTTTCTATCGTTGATACCAATATCTTTAAGATTACCATAGACATCACTGTTACTTATTGGGATTTTGGCACTTGGAATAAGGTTTGAGCATGAGTACAACCCGATTAAAGTTTCTGAAAGTAACTTTTCGTTGTAGGCCTCATCAAAATACTTATTTTTCTCTGATGTTTCATTAAAACCATTTTTTAAGGCTAATTTGATCGCTTTCTCCAGCACTTTAGGGTCAGAGAAGCCTTTGTGCTTCAGAGCGTTTTGTGTGTATTCGCCTTTGTTTATTTGAAAGTCAAGATTTGTCGAGAAGTCAGAAAAGACAATCTCAATAGGGGGTAAAGATATGGGTAGTGATAAGTTTTTAGCAATGTCATTTCTAATGTAATTTAGTAGATTTATAGATTCGAATATTTCATCTTCAGAGCATTCATATCTGAAGTTTTCATAGCTAAAGCTCAACTTTGCAGACTTTAAAACTAATATATTGGCTTCAGTGTATATAGATCTATTTAACTCGATATCAGAATCTATTAAATTACTAGATTTATCAATCGAATATGTTTCCCTTAACTCGGAAATTACATCTTTTTGTTCAGAATCAAAATCGAGGTGAAACCTGTCTAAATGAGTGATTAGAGTTGTCTTGTCTATACTGCTTAAACAATTATCTTTAGATTTTTCAAGTGAACCTTTTGGCCCGAGGATATAAATTCCCTCAGGGACTTTCAACCCATCATTAGAAAGGCCATTACAAAATACCACTTTTATTTTAGAGTCAACATTTTCAACTTCTGAAAGACTTGAACAAAATCTAATTTTATATCCATCAAAAAAACCTGATAGCCTATGCTGTATTGAAGTCTCTTTATTGCAGTAAACTTCACATAAATCTTTTGGTAATTCACTAATTTTTCTGAAAATATCTATTTTATTTATTAATTCAAGCGGGTATTCATTTAAGTAAGAGTGAGCTTTATTTTCCTTGTTAATCATTATTATATAGGCAATCGTAAGGAAGCTAAGTTGTTCTTGTGGGATCAAGTTTCATACCTCAAATCTTTTGAAAACTATTTAAAGAATCATGCCATTGTTATAAATCAGGAACTACTTCCAATACAGTTGTAATGGAATTCAGAATATCACCTTCACGCTGAAGGCTAACTAAATCACCAGAATCTGGGTCAATCCACATATGGTTGATAGTGTTGAAACAATTAATATCAACTGGAATTAAGGCATTTGGATTGTGATACATTATTACGCTTTCGGACCAGTCTTCTTCGTAGTTTTCATCATCAACATCAGTCATAAATGGCAGTGGCTCTAACGAACTAGGGTCTGGGTGCAGCATGACGCCCGTCCGAAACATTTTTATATTGTCGCAACCCAGGCCAGCTAGTTTCCCCATTCTATTGAACTTGGTGATAGTTGCTGTGTTAGTAAATAATACTGCACTTATATTTTCTGCATTTTCAGTACCAAAAAAATTGGATGGGATAGTTTTCCCTTCCCAAGTATGCGATTCGATATCCTCTTCAACGAATTTCTTGTGGCCATCAATTTCTGCAACTCTAACCCGTTTGCCATAAAGGTATTCGACTAATGCATTACGAGTCCAAGTCATTGAACCTGGCATATGATAATCATGAATTGCTAATATGAGTGGCTTCCCTTGAACATGGGGCTTCTCCCAGTACTTTTTCTGAAGCTTAGAAAAAAGGCTACTCCCAAACTTTATTGGCATATAATCATCACAAAGTCTTTGCATTTCTTCATCAGACTGAGGAGGTTCAGGATCAGGTCTGTCAGGGTTTTGGCTGGGGTTAACTGTTACTGCTTCAATACAAAACGGATTGCCGTAGTAAGAAACCATATAATCCGGTGCATTATAGTCTTGATTAAATTCGAAACCTGCGTCATAAAGGAAAATATATAAAAAAAGTTCCCATAATCGAGCATCAAAGCCGTGGGTTTGGAATTCCTTAATATAATTCCCATCTACATCAATATAACTATAAACAGCCTCTACAATTAAGTTTCTTGCAGCTTCCATCCGCTTTTCATTTGCCAGTACTCTAAAATATTCATGCTGGTTAGCTTCATCTACAACAGGCAACAATATGTCATGTGGAGGCTTGACTTCATCACCCTGAACATAAACATCTTGGTCATCATTGACCAATACGTCTATTTTCTCAGCAAGCTCTTTTTCTGCATCTTCTATAGTTGGATGACTGCATGACACATTCCAAGCACGAAATAGACGCCTAGCGTCACGAACCAAGATTACAAAGTTATAATCTTGGTCAGCTTTATCTAAAATTAAAGTGGCTAAAACTTTTCTATTGCCAGCTTCATACCACTTTATTTCATTGCTCATTACCCTAAGTAGTGGCTGTCTTGCATAGCAGTATGCATTAAATTGTTTTTGGGATATTTCTCTCATAACTTCCCTGTTTCTTAGTAAATATTCTATGACAATTCAGGCACGTTCTCTTGTGACCAATAATCTTCTATCAGGACTTTGAATGACAGCCCTCCCTATGAAGGGTCTAACAATAGTTCTACCGCATCAACAACTTTAAGTTAATAGTTCAAGCAGCACATTAGCAAATACTCAATAGACTATAGGCGCCATTATTCTTTCGCATTAAGGAATGGCGGAAAGGAATTAAATGAATTATATTCAGATAGTTAGTTTAGCTTTCACTTAAGGGCAAACTAATATCAAGTGAATCATATTCATGTTTTAATTCCTTATAATGTAATTTATCTAAAAGCCTTGAACCGTTGAGTTTAATTTCATGGGCCTCTCCTCTTATTGAATCAAGAGCACTATGCTCCATACCACATAAAATTATTTGAAAACTTTGAGGAATGAATAACTTTATTACCTTTAAGATATTCTCATACCTATGACCAGCCTGCTCGTGTTGATTTGGTGTATCAATGATAAATGGAGCAATGCTACATTGATCAACGTCGGCTATTTGTTTTAAAACTGCTAACTGATATGCAAGTAGTCCCCTTGTTCCCTCTGCAGCTCCTCCACCTAGAAGCTTTTTATAGTCAGTAGGAGATTTAACCTTACTCAGATTTATACCTTCAGCTCCAAGGGTTTGAATGTTTTCAAGTAAGTTACCCATAAACATTTCGTTTAACTCTTCTCGCTCAAGCTTAGTCAATAGTTTATCTCTTTGCTTTTTAAGGTCTTTTTCTATGGACTCTGAGCTGGCAACCGCCAATTCTTTAGACTGGAGAGACATGTTAATTTGAGTATCAATATTTTTATGGGCAAGAGAACTTAAAGCTTGATTGAACTTTGTATCAGACTCATTCTCTTGCTCATCGATAAGGTATTTTTTATTAATTCGATCTATCTCAGACTCGACAAAGTTAAGCTGTAACCCTAAATCATCAAGCTCAACCTTTTTAATATGTAACTCTTTTTGAATTACTTCAGATTGAACCTCTAATGACTCTTTATCCTTAAGTAAACCAGCTCTATTTATGAGTGAATTATCATGCTCAACTCCACATAGGGGGCATTCTAAAGCATCCTCGGCCACATTTTCGACTGCAAATACATAATCTTTCTCTAATGCATTAGCAGCTAATATTGATAATTTTAGCTGTTGTTCTAAATCATATATTTCAGAACGTAAAACAGTTTGCTTCTCAAAAATTTGAGTCTGGAGTTCTGAGTGACTATTTAGCTCAATTTCTATTTCAATTTGAATTTTTTCTAGTTCATCTTTACTTAAAGCTATAACTGTACTTTCACTTGTCTCAGCTAAAACTTCTTTAGCATTGGTTATACGTTCAATGCTTTTTTTAACTTCTTTTTGAACTGACTTCTCTTCGCTTATTTGCTCTTGAACCTCAAAATATTCAGGTTTTAAATATCCGCAAAAGTACTTTATTAGAGGTGGCTTAAAGTTTGTGAACTGTTGAAGTCTTTCAAATGAATTCCAAGGTTCAGACCAACTTTTTAACTGATCAATATAAAAAGGCAAAAAGTAATATGTGGGGGGGAGCTGTTCAAGCTCTTCCTGTCTATTTTCAAGCTTACAGTTGAAGCTAACAATGCTGGCAAACTCTTCCGCAAACTCTCCTGAAATAGAAGTAAATTTACGAAGCTTACCTAATTTTTTTCCTAACAAAATTGTATTTTTATATCTACTAATTATGTACTTTACTCCATTAACCGTAAAGTAAGTAATTGTTTTAACATCATTAGATTTCCACTCCTCATCGAATTGTGGCTCACACCCCATAGACCAGAGTAAACTTTTTACAAGAGTCGACTTCCCTATACTATTATCGTTTCCTGTAACGAGATTCACTCTCTTTAGAAACTCGAACTGATTCGCTTGTTTTTTCGAATCGGATATCAGCACTAACCGTTGAAATATCAAGGCGCTCATTTTTTCTTTCCCTAAGGTTTCTAATTAGTATTTTATAGTTAATTTGCATAATTAATTCGTCAAAAATTGATAAAGGACCTCAGCCATTAAGTCATCATCATTTAAGACTTTTGACCTCAGACCATCATGTTTTGCTTGCTCTAGTAAGGCATATATTAAATCTTTGTCAGACTCATATTTTGTTTCATCTACTTTAGCTCCAGAACGTTTAAACTGGTTTAATAAGTGATTATCAAGTGAGCTTATAAAACCCACCCGCTTGAGCGCGAGTAAACTTAACTTATCTCTTAAGTTTCTTATTTGCCGATGTCTCAATGAAAATACTTTACTAACTTCATTAAAATCTTCTTTGATTTGGTTTACCGAAGGATGACTAGTATGGATAGTAATAGTTTGGCTTACTTCCTCGGAAGTTAAAGATTTTTTTTCTATCAACCTTTCCCAATCATTATAATCAAACTCAAGCCTAATTTTTCGTCCCATATCATCAGCTATGGCTCTATATATAGAAACAACATTTGTCTGGGCTCCAGGGAGCAAGGTATTAATCAGTTTTGCAAATTCCCCTAAAATAAAATTCTCTTGGTTTTGAAGTTGTATTTCAGGAATAATAAATTGAAGGTGTTCAGGTAGTACCTGAATACCTAGCTCAGCTTTAATAGACGCAGTCAACTCAGCAACAGTATCTTCTTTTAGGTCACCTGTTTTGATAATATCTAGGTTTAAATTATTAGTTGTTGGAAGTGAAAAACCATTAGATGAAACCAAACCAATAGTGGAAACCCGATCTTCATACTGCTTATTTGAACACGAACTCAATAGCTTACCCAGCACAGAATTTTTAGCTGGTTGATCAGGTTTAGATTTAACTCTTTTTGTTAGTGAGGCAGCAGTAAATACCTTCTGCTGGTTTTTTACTTGATAGAAGTCAAATTTTGCATGCTTGGGGTCCAAGCTATCAGAAATTACAACATCTTCATGATATTCAACTAGTAATGCATATTCTTGCTTATTACTGTGCTTTTCAATTATCTTACACAACGCCCAGTGATACTGAAAAGTGTATTTTCCAAAAGTGCTAGCACCGGCATTTTCTCTTTGGGGTTCTGCAAGGACATTGTCAGTCATATGACATTAATCTCGATCTATTTCCTTATAAAACTTAGTATTACATGATAACTTCAATTCACAAAGTTGAATATGCAGCTTAATTTATCATTTTAATTTTGTTTATAACTCCCTTCTACGCGCCTTCATAACTTCACCATGAATGATCTTTTAACTTTATCATTTGATTAAAAGAGGTTTTTAATGGAGGTAATATATTAGAAAGCCATTCCTTACAATTTTAAGTATTTAATAAATGCTTCTATCTAATCATTGAGAGACGCACCAAAATAACTATAAGTCTTAAAAGTTACAAGGTTACATTAATTTGGTATATTAAAAAGTAGCACAGAGGTAGCACAGGGTAATTTCGGTTAGTATGTATTTACTTGGAAAGCTTGTAAAAGTGGTGGCCCCTCCCAGACTCGAACTGGGGACCTAACGATTATGAGTCGTGTGCTCTAACCAACTGAGCTAAGGGGCCAACTTTTATATAACTGCTAGGCAGTTAATTTTTGAAGCGTTCAGTCACAGAGCGACTAAAGCGGGTTGCAGTATAAAAACTTTTTGGGGGCTTGTCACTACTAAAAAACCTTTATTTTAACAATCAGTAAGCTAACTGCTTAAATAGTAATCTTTTATGAGGGAGTAATGTGTAAAAATGAGGAATTTAAGAGAAGGGATTCATGCAAGCCAATTAAAAGTGCCTATTTAAGCTGTATTTAAAATTGACTTACACAACTAATAATACAAATAACACAACGTTACTTTTTAGCAATAATATAAATGGCGTGTATTAACCCTGGGAAATAACCTAGCAGTGTTAATAAAATATTTAACCAAAAATGCATACCTAAGCCTACTTGCAAAAATACACCTAGTGGCGGTAATAAAACTGACAATATTATACGAATGATATCCATAACTTAACTCCTTTAAAATTAAAAAACAAAAAGCCCAGATTCACTGGGCTTTGAGTATAGTGCATTATTCAGCAACGATAGATAATTTATCTACCACGTCGCGCACATCTTCAGCATTTTTGGCAATTTTAACCGCTAGCTGTTTTTCAGCTTCAGATTCTACAGAACCGTTTAGAGTTACAATACCGTTATCGGTATCAACATCGATGTCTGTACCACCAACTTCTGAGTCAAATAGGAAGCGTGTTGTGATTACGGTGGTGATTTTAGCGTCTGTTAGGTCGTTATCACCATCATCCATCATGTCTTTGTCTGTGTTTTTGGTATCCATGTTTTTTACAACAGTCAGGCTGTTTTCAACATCGGATACGCCATCTAGGCTAAGTACAAGTTCTTCTGCTAACTCTTTTTCAATTTCGCTATCAACTTTACCTGTAAGTACTACCTTGCCATTTTTTACATCAGTGTTAATGTCAAAGTTGTTTAGATTAGTGTTCATAAGTAGCACTGTTTCTGCCTTACCATCAATCCAAGCATCTTTACTTTCGTTTTCCCAGCTGTTTGCTTGGGCACTCATAGCCGTAGTACCAAGAACTAAAGCCGCGATAATAGATTTGTTAAATGTTTTCATAATCTTTCTCCTTTTGATTAAAGACACTTTAACTAATGCGAACTTTAGGCCAACTAAATTTAACATTTAAATTCAATGGGTTGGGAATTTAAATCAACTCATTTCATGTTATAGCCGTGTAACTATTTACAGACTCATCGGTAAAACTTTCTCACATTGTGAAAATAGCTAGATAATTGCTGTTTTGGTTAATCTATCGTTAATATAACAAAACTAAAAACAGACTGAAAAATTAAGCCTCTGATAATTATTGAAATTATATTTGGTACGCCGTTTGCTTACTCACCACCAATAGTAAATATAATAAGGAATACCCATGTCTGTAAAAGTTGAAGACCGCCCAATAGAGCAAGTACGCGAACAAGTGATAGATCAATTAATTTATAATTACAGCCATGGCGTTATTTCAGTGGATGCATTTGAAAGACGCTTAGATGAGGCTATGGATGCAAGTAGTAATGAAGCTTTGTTAATCCTAGTTGAAGACTTAACACTTAATACCGATCAGCAATATAAAGCAGAAAAACAATCGCAATTTACTCCACATTATAGTGCACAGCAAAACAGCGATGATGATTTTACGCTACGCAGCATTTTGGGTTCTAACGAGCGCAGTGGTCAATGGGTTGTGCCAAAAAATATATACTTAACCAATTTTATGGGCTCTGTAGTGCTTGATTTTACTGATGCCATTTTTACCCACCAAAATGTAACGATTCACGTTAACTGTATTTTTGGTAGCGATGAAATTTATGTACCAGAGCATGTAAATGTAGTCTCTAAAATGTTTTGTATTTTAAGCAGCCTTGAAAACAAGTCGGTATCGCTTAACAAGCGCCAAGGGCCCACTATTCATATTGAAGGTAAAGCAGTAATGGGATCGGTTGAAGTTAAAATAAAACGCACCATAAAAGAGAAGTTTATGAGCTTTGCAAACGAGCTAAAAACACAACTTGGCGTTAATAATAACCGCTCATTATAATTTATCTAGCAGCGCGTTAGAGTCGATTGACCTTTAAGGTCAGATATTGCCTTAATTAGGTGCGTTTAATTGCTGCCCGAGATTTGTAACCTAAATAACCTGAACTCTGGATAATAAATCTATCTCAAGCAACTATTTTCAGTGCTAACTGCAGTCCTAGGTAGAGCCTTTCGTTAGCCTGTGTTTGGCATTTATACGTTGTTATTACCTATTTATAGGGAATAAGCACACCACATAGGTGTGTTCTACTAAAAACCAAACACACGGCTTAAAATTCAACTTCGAAAGATAAATAAGCCAAAGTTACTGCCTGACGTTTTATTATAAATCGTTATTTCGCTCGCTTGGTATATCACTTAAATATTCTACAAACTCTACTTCAAATCCAGCCGGATCGATAAAATAAACATTTTTTCTAAATGGGTTGTCACCGCCTTGTTTATCTATTTTAAAATCAACTTGTTGCAAACGCTTTACTACTGCATCTAAATTTTGGGTAACGTAAGCAAAGTGCGCTAAACCTAATTGATGGCCTGCTAAATCTCGGTTTTCACCTTCACCATGATCGCTCATTGCAATGTATTGTGTGTCATCACCAAAATGCACCCAGCGCCTTGGTTTACCATGCCAAGTGCCCCTACCTTCACTTCGGATTGACCAATGAGGGAATACCGCTTGATAAAATTTAATCATATCCTCAATATTATTAACCACTAAATTGACATGTTCTAAATACATAATGTGTCCTTCTTGATTGAGTATGCAAACACAATAAAACCTCAAGTTAACTTTAGGTAAAGTGGTTTTTTAGATTTATTTAAATTTTATACAGCCGCAAATATATATGCAGAACAATAAAGTATAAAAAACACACAAAAGTATTTAGGGTTTATTGTTTACTTTATGGCAGAAATCGCTAAAATACGCCGGCTGAAATATATAAACGTTCTTTTACAACCCAAAGGTAACTCCATGCATCCAATGTTAAACATTGCGGTTCGCGCTGCGCGTAACGCAGGCAAAATTTTACTTCGCGCAAGTGAAGATTTATCAAAAGTTGAAGTGCAACAAAAAGGCGCTAACGACTTAGTAACTAACATTGATAAAGAAGCTGAAGCCGTAATTCGTGACACTATTTTACAATCTTACCCAACTCACTCGATTGTTGGTGAAGAGTTAGGTGAGCATAAAGGCAAGGATGATGATTACCAATGGATTGTAGATCCTATCGATGGAACAACTAATTTCATCAAAGGCATCCCTCATTACGCGGTTTCTATCGCACTTAAAGTTAAAGGTCGTTTGGACCAAGCTGTTATTTATGATCCAATTCGTGGTGAGCTTTTCACGGCTTCTCGTGGTCAAGGCACTCAGCTTAACAGCAAACGTCTTCGTGTAAGCAAAACTACCGTTCTTGCGGGCACTGTACTTGCTACTGGTTTCCCTTTCAAAAATAAAAACCACATGGATGCATACACTGAAGCATTTAAAGCATTGTTTGTACACACTGCTGATATTCGTCGCGCAGGTTGTTCTGCACTAGATATGGCATACGTTGCAGCGGGTCGTGTTGATGGATTTTTTGAAATTGGTTTAAAACCGTGGAATTCTGCAGCGGGCGAACTAATGGTTAAAGAAGCCGGCGGTATGGTTGTAGATTTTGCTGGTGGTAATAACTATAGCCACAGCGGTAATATCATCTGTGGTTCACCAAAATTGACTCAAGCGATTATTCGTGAAATTCGCCCAGTATTAACTGAGTCGTTACTTCGCTAATTTAATGCTACTAATACGAATCTGCATAAGTATTTGAACAATTTAACGAATTAAATTTCCCTACCTAAGTAGATTGGTACAACAGTATACTAAAAAGGAGCTCAGGCTCCTTTTTTTGTGTCTAAAAATAAGGGTTATCAAGCTTAAGCTCTATTGTTTTACCTTTTGTGTAAGGTAATGAATTAAGCTCTGTCGCGAAATACTCATAAAATAGCGCATCAAATTCACCATTTTTTTGCATGATTTTAAGCCCTTTTTCAATCGCTTGAGCCAGTTCGGGTTTATTTTTTGAGACAAAATAATAAAGCCCAGTTGGATAGCTAATGTATAAATCTGGCACTATTACTAAATTCTTATCTTTTAAATCCATGAGCTCTGAATTAACTTCGATGAATGAGCGCGGAAAATAATCAATCCGCCCCTGGCTTGTTAATGCAAACATCGAGTTTAAATTAGAAAGTGGCCTAACACTTAGTCCATTGTTAACTAATATCCGCATGTCAGGCCAATCATGACCTTGCACTGCAATAAGCATTGATAATTGCTCAACAGAGGTAATACCTTTAAATTTATCTACATTTTTTGTATTCGTAAGCAGTGCTCTTTTACCAATATACCCTTTAAATAAAGGGATTTTAATTGCAATCGCCAACGACTCTCGCTCAGGGCTACTCATGCTCCAATATAAATCAAGGGCGTTCCCATCAAGTGCCATAAGATTTCGTTGTTGATGAGGGTGAACTGGCACTAAATTTATTTCAGCTGAGTAATCGGCTCTTATAAGTGCTTTTGAGAGTAATTCATTGAGGTAGTCGTCACGCGTAAAATGCGAGTGTTGATCTTGAGGGACATTAATAATATTGACTTCGCTTGCTATAGCACTACACACAAACAAGCTTACAACGCTAACCAGATACTTAAATGGCAACATAATAATCACCTACTTTGTTAAACTACCTTTTTACTATTTGCTAAACGCACCACCGCTGGTGTAGGCCTTCTTCGCTTACAGATAAAAAGATAGCTATGACGGTATCGTTTGGCCTCTTTTTTAGCATCAGTCGCTAATGCAGCTACTTGATGACTATTTTTACACTGTTGTAAATCAGGTTCAACCAAACCAATCGATAAGGTCAGTAAGGGGACAAATTGCTTTTCACCTTCGCGATTTGTAGCCCAGTATCCTTTGCTTTTAATATGCTCAGGAGTAAAAAATAGCTGTGACTGCAATTCAAACCGTTCAATAATTGTATTGCAAATTGTAACTGCATCACTTTGGTCAAACACAACCATAAAGTCATCACCGCCAATATGTCCTACAAAGTTAGCACTGTTTGTGCAAGCTTGCACTGTTACATCGGCTAATAATTTAATTACACTATCACCGCTGGCATAACCATATAAGTCATTAAATTGTTTAAAGTGATTTAGGTCTATATAAGCTAATGAAAATTTTAACTTATTACGCAGCCTTTGCTCTATAGCTTCATTTATAGCAACATTACCTGGTAGCATAGTAAGCGGATTAGCGTGCTGTGCGTGGCGAATTTTTTCTTCGGTAATATGTTTTAAAATATCTCTCAGGGGCGCTAATCCCAAGTATTTATTATTGCGTGTAATAACTATATGCCTGCGTATATCAAAATCCTGATCTGTTATTTGCTTACTTACGACATCAAGCATTTGATTCTCGTCAACGACTAATGGCTGCTTGTCCATTAATTCTGTAACTGGGCGTTTATCATAAAGTGCGTGCCCGTAGGGGGCCGCAAATACTTCCGTTAGCTGATCTTTATGGAGTAAACCAATTGGCTGGTCATCTTGATTTAATACTGGGATACTAATAATTGATTTGTCTTGCTCAAATAGCTTGTGAGCATCCTTACAGCGTGTGTCGCTATCAATTGCTGACTGAGTTAAAGCAAGATACCCTATTGCCATTGATTGCTCACAGAGCGCCTTTGCTTTAAATGTTAGTGCTTGTATTTGCTCAGAACTAAAGTCATAACTTGGTCGTAAACTGGGCCTTTCGAGTAAAAATCCCTGTACGTTACTAATGCCTAAGCTCTCAACTAACGCCAGCTCCTCCGGACGCTCAATACCTTCTGCAATAACGGCTGTATTAGTTGCTTTAGCAAGTATAGTGATTGATTTTAAAAACTCTTTTTTAACGTCACTCTCATCACAAAAATCAATAAAATAGCGATCTATTTTTACAAAATCTGGACATAACTCAGACCACTGCTTTAACCCTGAGTAGCCAGCGCCTAAATCATCAATAGCAATGGTAAAACCAAGCTCTCGATAATGAGCAATTGTTTTTAAAAGTAAAAACCCATCATCAACTTTCTCTTGCTCAGTAACCTCAATCACAACTCTGTTCGCAGCTAATCCAAATTGCTCAATTAAATGCAACGTTTCGCCTTTGGGGTGACACGGATCGAGTAAAGTTTTAGGGCTTACATTTAAAAAGAGCTTGCCTTGGAGGTTTAATTTTACAAAGTTTTCGATTGCTTTAGAGC
This sequence comes from Pseudoalteromonas sp. S3431, assembly GCF_000690035.1. Classification (NCBI taxonomy): domain Bacteria; kingdom Pseudomonadati; phylum Pseudomonadota; class Gammaproteobacteria; order Alteromonadales; family Pseudoalteromonadaceae; genus Pseudoalteromonas; species Pseudoalteromonas sp. S3431. The sequence goes on along the minus strand of NZ_JJNY01000012.1, from coordinate 87,489 downwards.
GACATAATAATTCAAGTTCTGAAATTAATGCATGCTGATGAGCCACTTCAAATAACTTATTCGGCATTTCAAGTGGACTATTTTTAGGACCGCGACTGAGCGCTTCGTAACCAATAATACTTTGATTAGATATATTAAAAATAGGCTGAAATAATGTCGTTATTTCAGCATTATTTAAAATATACTCTAAAACTTTGTGTTGTACGGTCACGTCGGACTCTAATTATAATTTGATAAGAATAATAAAGTAGCAAGCCTGTATTACAATTTTATTGCACTGAAATAAACGCCACGCAATAAAAAACCGCTCAACAGAGCGGTTTTTTTAACAGTTACACAACCATTACGGCATAGCGTCTTGGTCTGCACCTTCTTTTTCAATTACTTCTGGTATTAAATCTTCTTTGCTTACGCCCATTGCAAGTGCAACAGAGCTGGCAACATAAATAGAAGAATAAGTACCAATAAACACACCAAATAACAATGCAGTTGCAAAGCCATGAATAGTTTGTCCGCCCCATGCAAACAAGGCAATCAATACTAAAATAGTGGTGATTGATGTTACAAGTGTACGGTTAAGTGTTTGGGTAAGTGAAATATCAATAATTTCAACTGTGTCGTCAATACGTACTTTACGGAAGTTTTCACGAATACGGTCCGACACAACAATGGTATCGTTAAGTGAATAACCAATTACCGCAAGAATTGCCGCCAATATAGTTAAATCAAACTCTAAACCTAATATAGAAAACAAACCTACAGTAATAATAACATCGTGTAATAGTGCACCTACCGCACCCACAGCGAAGCGCCATTCAAAGCGAAATGCAACATAGATTAAGATACAAATAAGTGCAGTTAACATGGCTAGGCCACCCTGCTCTTTTAAGTCTTCACCTACACTTGGGCCTACAAACTCAATACGGCGCATTACTACGCTGTCGTCTGCTTTTTTAAGTGCGTCGATTACTTGGTTACCAATCACTTCCGCTTTTACATCGCTACCGCGTGGCGCTAAGCGAACTAAAATCTCTTGGCTTGAACCAAACAATTGTACCGATGCATCGGAAAAGCCATTTTCAGCTAGCGCATCACGTACTTTTTTAAGGTCAGCAGGTTGTGAAAAACCAACTTCTACAGCAGTACCGCCTGTAAAATCTAAACCAAAGTTTAAGCCTTTAACAAAAATTGATGCAAACGACGCTAAAATTAGTAACGTCGAAAAACCCATAGCCACTTTTCGAAGAGACATGAAACGAAGGGTTCTACTACCCAAACTTAAAATTTGCATGCCTGCTCCTTAAATCGAAAGTTTATCAATGCGTTTACCACCAACAAATAAGTTGATTACCGCACGGGTACCAACGATGGCTGTAAACATTGAAGTTAAAATACCAATCGCAAGTGTCACTGCAAAGCCCGCAATCGGACCTGTGCCCACTGCAAACAGTATAATGGCAGCAATTAGTGTCGTGATGTTGGCATCAAATATAGTGCTAAATGCGCTATCGTAACCAAAATGAATCGCTTGTTGAGGACTACGGCCATCGGCCAGTTCTTCACGAATACGTTCAAAAATAAGTACGTTGGCATCAACCGCCATACCTACGGTTAATACAATACCCGCAATACCTGGTAGCGTAAGTGTAGCGCCTGGAATTAAAGACATAACGCCAACAATCAGTACTAAGTTAGCCGCAAGCGCAAGGTTTGCAACCATACCAAAGCCTTTGTAGTACACAAGCATAAACACCAGTACAAACGCAAAACCTAGTGCAACCGCAGTCATACCCGCTTCAATATTTTCTTGTCCTAAGCTTGGACCTACTGTGCGCTCTTCAACAATTTGAATTGGTGCTACAAGCGCACCTGCACGAAGTAGCAAACTTAAGTTATGCGCTTCAGCAGGGTTATCAATACCCGTAATACGGAACGAGCGGTCAAGACGAGCTTGAATTGTTGCTACGTTAATTACTTCTTCGACCTTGATAGGTGGAAGTGCTTTACCGTCTGCATCTTTTTTACCTGATGGCTTGTATTCAATAAATACCGTTGCCATACGCTTGCCAATAGCACGCTTGGTAAAGGCATTCATTTTTGCCCCACCTTTGCTATCTAACGTAATACTTACTTGCGGACGTTGGTATTCATCAGCGCCAGATTGCGCGCCCGTAATATGGCTGCCCTCTAAAATAATACGCTTTTTAAGTACAACAGGGTAACCGTCGCGGCTCATGATCATTTCAGTACCCGCTGGGATACGACCTTGGGCAGCAGCGCTAATATCGGCGTTTTCGTCTACTTCACGAAACTCAAGTGTTGCTGTCGCACCTAAAATTTCTTTAGCGCGTGCTGTATCTTGAATACCGGGTAGTTGAACAATAATACGCTCAGCGCCTTGGCGTTGTACGTTAGGCTCTGCAACACCAATTTGGTTGATACGGTTACGAATAATCGTTTCATTTTGCTTGATAGCGTAGTCACGAATTTCTTTGAGTTTTTGCTCACTCATTGTTGCAAAAAATGCTTTATCGTTGCTGCTATCATCAATGTAAACGTTTAGCGGGTAGCGAGTTTCTAAGAAACTTTCTGCAGCATTTTTGTCTTCTTCGGTACGCATTTCTACACGCATACGTTCAGAGCCAGCTACACGGCGAACACTACGGTAACGTAGTTTTTCTTCGCGAAGATCACTGCGAAAATCTTGTTCCATTTGCTCAAGTTGGTTATCAACCGCTGTTGCCATATCGATTTCCATGGTGAAATGAACGCCACCACTTAAATCAAGGCCTAACTTCATTGGGTTGCCACCAACCGCTTTTAACCAAGCTGGTTGAGCAGGTGCCATATTAATGGCAGAAATGTAATCATCACTAAGCGAATCACGCAGTAAATCTTGCGCTTTTAACTGCTCTTCAACATTTTTTAAACGAACTAAAATTTGTCCATCTTCAAGTATTGTCGATTTAGCGGTTACATTATTTTTTTTGAGGATTTCGTTTACTTTGTCTACAACACTGAGATCAACATCAGCACCTTTAGCACCTGAAACTTGTATAGCCGGATCGCGACCATACAAGTTTGGAGAAGCATATAAAAGGCCAATGGCTACCACAGCTAAAACAAGTAAATACTTCCAAACCGGAAACTTGTTTAACACGGGGTCGTCCTTATTATTTTTATAGCGACTTCATTGTGCCTTTTGGCAATACTGCAGATACAGATGATTTTTGCACTGTTACTTCTGCTTGCTCATTTAAAGAGATAACGATGAAATCTTTATCTTCAGAAATTTTAACTATTTTACCTACTAAGCCACCTTGAGTTAGCACTTCGTCACCTTTAGCCATCGCATTCATTAAGCTTTTGTGTTCTTTAACACGATTAGCTTGTGGGCGATAAATCAAAAAGTAAAAAACTAAACCAAAAATAGCTAACATAATTAGCATTTGCATAGTGCCGCCGCCTGCCGCTGCTGCGCCTGTACTTGCTTGTGCGTTTGAAATAAATAAACTCATGATACTTCCTCTTTAATTTTTAAAGTTTAATTTTTTATATCTGCTAGCTCTGGCACATCTTGGCCTCGGCGAGCATAAAAATCTTTTACGAATTCTTCTAATTTACCTTCGCTAATTGCATTGCGTAAACCTTCCATAACACGTTGATAGTAACGTAAATTATGAATTGTGTTTAGTCGCGCACCTAAAATTTCGTTACATTTATCAAGGTGATGCAAATAAGCTCGTGAATAATTCCCACACGTATGGCAATCACACTCTGGGTCAAGTGGCCCTGTATCTGTTTTATGCACTGCGTTACGTATTTTAACCACACCTGTGGTAATAAATAAATGACCATTACGTGCATTACGCGTTGGCATAACACAGTCAAACATATCAATGCCTCGGCGAACCGACTCAACTAAGTCCTCTGGTTTGCCTACACCCATAAGGTAACGAGGTTTGTCTTCTGGCATTTTAAACGCACAGTGATCAAGAATGTTCATCATTTCGTTTTTAGGCTCGCCTACTGATAGGCCACCTAATGCATAACCGTCAAAACCAATGTCTTCAAGACCGGCTTGTGATTGTGCACGTAATTCTGGGTACATACCACCTTGAATAATACCAAACAAAGCAGATGGGTTGTCGCCATGACCTTCTTTAGAGCGCTTAGCCCAACGAAGAGATAGCTCCATAGAATCTTTAGCTTCTTTTTCAGTCGCTGGATACGGCGTACATTCGTCAAATATCATTACAATATCTGAACCTAAATCGCGTTGTACTTCCATCGATTTTTCAGGTGACATCATAATTTCATCACCATTTACAGGTGATTGAAATAATACGCCCTCTTCAGTGATTTTACGCATTGCGCCTAGGCTAAATACCTGAAAACCGCCTGAGTCAGTTAAAATAGGGAAATCCCAGTTCATAAAGTCATGTAAATCACCATGCTGCTTAATGATCTCAGTACCTGGGCGAAGCATTAAGTGGAAGGTATTACCTAAACAAATTTGTGCACCAGTCGCTTTTACTTCATCTGGCGTCATACCTTTTACAGTACCGTAAGTACCAACAGGCATAAATGCAGGTGTTTCTATTACACCACGGTCAAAAATCAAGCGGCCACGGCGCGCTTTTCCGTCAGTACGGTCTAATTCAAATTTCATATCATCCTCAATGTCAGAAAAACAGTCCAACAAGCTATAATTTAACCGCTCGATTCTACCCTTTTTGACCAGCCAATACTATTAGCTGCGGTAAATTCAATACTGATAACTTCATTCAAATAAAAAACCCCAGCAACTTAACTGGGGTTTGTAATCATTTTTACTGATAATTTAATACTTAACCTGAACCCTGGATAATAAGTCTGTCTCAAGCAACTATTTTCAGCGCTAACTGTGTTGAATTTACTTGCAATAGGGCCGGTTACTTAACTATTTACGTGTTAAAAACATCGCGTCGCCATAACTAAAAAAACGATACTGCTGTTCAATTGCTGTGTTATACGCACCCATAATGTTGTCTTGCCCGCTAAAGGCGCTCACTAACATTATAAGCGTTGATTCCGGTAGGTGAAAATTAGTAACCATGGCATCCACTACATTAAACTGATAACCCGGATAAATGAATATATCTGTATCACCAAAGTAAGTGTCTAGCTTGCCACCATGTACTTTTGCTGCAGATTCTAATGAACGCACTGAGGTTGTACCAACGGCAATAACGCGCCCACCTTTCGCTTTAGTTTTTGCAACAGCCGCTACCACATCTTCTGGCACTTCAATGTATTCGGAATGCATTATATGATCGTCAACACTATCAACACGCACTGGCTGAAAAGTACCTGCACCAACATGCAAGGTAACAAAAGCCATTTGCACGCCCTTATCCTTTAATGCAGCCATTAACTGTTTATCAAAATGTAAACCAGCAGTAGGCGCTGCCACTGCCCCTGGTTTTTCACCATAAACTGTTTGATAGCGCTCACGATCTGCCTCGTTATCAGGACGGTCGATATAAGGCGGTAATGGCATGTGTCCAATGTCGTTTAATATATCAAGTACGTTTTGACTGTGATCAAATTCAAGCTCAAATAACGTGTCATGGCGTGCAACCATTATTGCCTTGGCCTTACCTTCTAAAATAACTTCATTACCAGGCTTTAATGATTTGCTAGCACGGACATGTGCAAGCACACGATGTTCATCAAGTACGCGTTCAACTAATACTTCAACTTTACCACCTGATGCTTTTTGACCAAACATGCGTGCAGGGATTACTCTGGTATTATTAAAAACCAGTAAGTCGTTTTCATTTACCAGTTCAAGTATGTCACTAAAGACTTTGTGTTCTACACTACCACTAGGCCCATCTAGGCTAAGTAAACGACTACTCGTACGATCCGGCTTAGGAAAGCGAGCTATTAATTCATCAGGTAAGTCAAAGCTAAAATCAGCTACGCGCATAGTTAGTAATCCACATCATTTAAAATCGCGCCAAGTGTATATCTATCGCCTATCAAGCTCAAGAAATCCCCTTATATTCTGCAAAATTGAAGTACGCAAGCCTACGAATGACCATTAATTTTCTTGTTCTTCAATCAAAAAATCACTATTCTTATTCGGTTAAATAAATATGGGTTGAGAAATACGTGGTAGAGCAACTTAAATTGCTAATATTAAACGCAAGTCGTGCTGAACGCCTTACTATTCGTGCCACTTTAGAGAGCCTGAATGTTTTTGCTTTTATTGAAGTACAAGACAGCCAACAAGCTTTAAAACTATTAAAGCAACAGCCTGTTGATATTATTATCACGGGCCTCAATGTTGGTAAAATAGATGGTTGGCGCTTTTCACGGATGATCCGTTCGGGTTTATTAAAAACACCAAAGAATACGCCGATACTACTCATCCCTCCCATTTATTGTGAACGCATCGCAGAAACAACTGCGCGTAGTTATGGTATTGATGCCGTACTGCCTTTTGAGCAACAAGACATGCTGCCACAGGTTTTGGCTAATGTGCTGTCGACACATTTAGAAAAAAGTAGCCGCTTAAACCTCTTATTACTTGAGCCACTGCAAGATAAAGCCAATGATATTAGCGCACAACTAAAGCTAAACTTTGCAATTACACATACAACAACAAGCAAAGAAGCGCTAAACGCTTACTACCAGCAAAAATTTGCCATCGTACTGTTAGATGCCACAGCCGCAAGAGCTGAAACGTCGAGTGTTTTAGTAGAAGAAATTTTGCAACATAACCCAAAACAGGCAATTGTAACAATTATAGATAATGATGATGCAAATTATGCAGAGCAGCTCTTATTATCAGGTGTTACCGATTTTATTCGTGCCCCCTACGACCCTTCTTTTTTAAATAAAGTATGTGACCACGCAGCACGTCGAGAAGACTTTATGGTCAGTTATGCTGAATTCGCCAACAAAGTTGAGCAATTGAGTGTAAGTGAAGTGAAATATAAAGAGTTATTCTCAGCCCACCAACGCATTCTATTACACTTAAATACCGTGGTACTTGAACTTGATCAACTAGGTAAAATACGCTTTATAAATCCAGCTTGGGAAACACTAAGTGGGCATGGCGTAAAACCAACACTGCAAAAACCTTTAACCGCATTTTGTATTAATGAATGCCAAGAAAAATTACAAAATACGATTTGTGATATTTTAGGGGGTGGTGAAAATCAGCAACAAGTAGAAATTAAGTTACAGCACAAAAATGGCACTCAAATTTGGGTAGAATGCAGGTTTCAACTGATCAAAAATAGTCGTAATACAGCAACAATTACCGCCACAATCGACAATATTCATGAGCGAAAGCAAGCTGAATTACAGTTACGTCATTTAGCGCATCACGATCCACTTACAGGCTTACATAACCGCTATTATTTTGATCAACAACTTAATCGTATCTGCCAACCAAAGCACACTTTCGATGATATAGAACATGCTATTATTTATATCGATCTTGATCACTTTAAAATAATAAATGACAGTAAGGGCCACCATCAGGGCGATATTGTCTTAAAAGAAGTGGCTCAACTGTTTAAAGACAATATCGGTGATGAACACCTTGTTTGCCGTATTGGCGGTGACGAATTTGCTGTTATTTTAACAAACATGAACTTATTAGAAGCGCATTTAGTGGCCGAAGGTGTTTGCATCGCAATTGAACAACATACTTTTAAATCAGAGGATCAAGTTTATACAATAAGCTGCTCTATTGGCTTAGCTCAAATAACATCTAAAAATTGCGATCCCAATGAATGCTTAAAACAAGCCGACATCGCCCTATATATAGCTAAAAATTTAGGTCGAAATTTAGTCCACTGTTATTCAAAAGAAGACTCGCAAAATAAGACATTGCAAACAGGTTTGGAATGGGGTCACGAAATCCGCCAAGCATTACAACAAGATAATATAGAGCTTCATTATCAGCCTATTTGGGACTTCAAACAAAGTAAAGTTGCTTACTTTGAAGTACTACTACGATTAAAGCTCAATGATAAACTTGTGTACCCCAATCAATTTATTCCATCGCTTGAAATGTTAAACGATACATTTTTGATGGATCAATGTGTTATTCGTAACACGCTTGCTTGTGTTGAAAAACACCCAGAATTAAATCAAGTCGCAATTAATCTATCAGCACAATCATTTTTAGATGAACGATTACTGCCGCTTATAGAGTCAAGCTTAGAAAAATATCAAGTATCACCTACTCGTATTATTTTTGAAATTACTGAATCTGCAAGTATTAATAATCTAAAAGCAACACGTAAGATGATTGAGAAGCTCAATAGCTTAGGTTGTCACTTTTCTATAGATGACTTTGGTACCGGCTTTAGTACTTTTAATTATTTAAAGCAGCTTCCCGCACAGCATGTAAAAATTGACGGCTCATTTGTACGTGACATGCTTAACGACCCCATCGATTTAGCGTTAGTAAAAGCAATTAATGATATAAGCCGGTCACTCGATAAGCGTTCTGTGGCTGAGTATGTTGAAAATAAAGATATATTTTTTGCACTAAAAGAGATTGGTGTGGACTACGGACAAGGCTACTTTATTGCACGTCCTATGGCGGTTGAAAAAGTAAAGACGGAGCTTGAAAATATTTTAAAAAATAAAGTTTTTTACCAACAATAACCTAGCTCATATTAAGCATTAATAAACAATTTTAAGCATTTTATTACTATCATTATTATCTTTTTTACCTATACTTTCCTCATCACAATACGAATGTCACGTTATTTAAAGGATTACGCTTAACAAACATGACATTACCTATTGCAAATACAGAACCCTAAATCACGGGCTGTTTTAAAATAAGGTTTGAGGAGATAAATATGACGCAATTGATTATCTTATTACTACTTATTCACTTTGCAATAGCGTATCAATGCTATCGATACGCGAGCATAAAGGGCTACCCAATTCGAGTATTTACAGTATTAGGTTGCATGCCTTATTTTAATTTAGTGGTGTGGATCTATTTATTATTTTTACCGGAGCTAGAACCTTTTGAACACCATAACCATGATCAAAAGCAGCCTCTTTAGGCTGCTTTAACATTTAAATCACTTTGTTTTATTAAACTCCAAACTACATTGGCGTTGTAAAAACACCTCAAGCTGCTGACTAAATAATTTAAAGTCGCGAATTCGTCCCGTTGTTTTACGCCACAATATACCGATATCACGGTATGCGTCGCTTTGCGATGGTGTCGCTGTCATATTTTTATTATCTAAAATCCCTGCATTAATTGCCATTTGCGGTAAAAAAGTCACGCCAAGTTGATGTTCAACCATGCTAAGCAAAGTATGCAAACTTGCTGCTTCAAATGGATTAATACAACTAGCACGATTTAAGTGACACGCACTAAGCGCATGCCCTGTCATACAATGCTCACGCTCCAGTAAGAATACACTCGCATCTGGTAGCAAATTAAAGTCCTCTACCCCCTTTGCAGGCATATATTCTTTATGATGCACTAAGCTAAAATGATCTTTTGCCAAAATTTGAGTATGAAACTTATCCGTTTCGTATGGTAAGGCTAATAGCGCTAAATCAATATGACCATGCTCGAGCTTGTCGAGTAGTTTATCGCTCGTGTCTTCTATCAATACCAGCTCTAAGTCGCAAAAAGCTTGTTTGCAAAAGTGATAGAGCGGCGCAGCAATAAAGCTCGCGATAGTCGGTATTACACCCACGGTTAACTTACCGCTGAGGGGAGTTAAAAAGCTTTTAGTCAGCTCTTTTAAGCTAATTGTATCATTAATTATTTTACGAGAACGCTCTACAACTTCTTCGCCGATGCTGGTAAACATAAGGCTACGATTTTCTCGCTCGATGAGCTGACAACCAAGTGTTTCTTCAAGGTTTTGAATCGCACTACTTAAAGTGGATTGACCTATAAAGCACGCGCTCGCGGCACGCCCAAAGTGTTGATGTTGATGAACAGCTAATAAATACTGTAGCTGTTTGATGCTTGGAAGATTGGTCATTTTTTCTTTCCACAAATAAAAAGACCCCAACACCTAGGGCGTTGAGATCTTTTCAAGCTAAAAGTCTTTAAGTACTTTTTTGTTAAACCCCAAAAGCGGTTCTTAGTACGTAGAAAATAACAATAGCAAGGGCAGCACCAACTGGCAACGTAATTACCCAAGAAACTACAATGTTTCTGATTACGCCCATATTAAGTGCTCCAATTCCACGTGCCATACCTACACCTAATACCGCGCCAACTAAGGTCTGAGTAGTAGAGATTGGCATACCAGTACCTGATGCAATAACAACCGTTGAAGCAGCAGCTAGTTCAGCAGCAAAACCACGGCTAGGCGTTAAATGTGTAATGCCTTCACCAATCGTTTTAATTACTTTTTTACCTAAGATAGCAAGACCTGCCACAATACCAAAACCACCAAGCGGTAGAATCCACCATGCAATAGCGGCTTTCTTAGCAATTTCACCATTGTTTTCAACAATATTTACAACAGCAGCTAGTGGACCAATAGCATTAGCAACGTCATTAGAACCATGGGCGAATGCCATACAACATGCAGTTAATACCATTAATACAGCAAATACTTTTTCAACATTGTTGAACTGCATTTGCTTATCCGCTTGAGGATCAATCTTCAAACGAGAAATAGCAATTTTACCAATAATACCCACAATAACCGCAATAGCGATAGAAAGTGCATAGCCTTCAACAGCACCTAAATCTATGCCAACATGCTTTAAGCCTTTTTTAATTGTAACTAAAGCCATAATAAAGCCCGCTAGACCCATATAAAGCGGTACATAACGTTTAGCATTTTTAAGTGGAGCGTCTGTATCAAAAATAAGCTTTTGCGCACTCATAAATATTAAGTATGCAATAAAGCCTGATATAGCCGGTGTTATAATCCAACTACCAACAATACCACCTACTTTATCCCATTGGATTGCCTCAGTACCAACAGCAACTAAAGCAAAACCAATGATTGCGCCAATGATTGAGTGAGTAGTTGATACCGGCCAACCTAGGAACGAAGCCATTAATAGCCATGTTCCGGCTGCAAATAAAGAAGCAATCATGCCCAGAACCATAAGCTCAGGAATATCTGCAAATGGTGCTGCATCAATAATTCCTTTACGGATTGTTGATGTAACCTCACCACCTGCTAAGTAAGCACCTGCAAATTCAAAAATCATCGCAATAAAAATTGCTTGTTTGATTGTAAGCGCTTTAGAACCTACTGAAGTACCCATAGCATTAGCAACGTCATTCGCGCCAATACCATAAGCCATAAAAAAGCCGACTGCTGCGGCAATTAAAATTAATACCGTGCCGTAAGATGCAATGATATCCATTGTGTAACCTTAATCTTTCGTAATTGAACTGATTTTAAATTAACGAGCTAACATCAGCTCAAGACGTGATCCTACGCGCTCTGCAATATCTGCAAGCTCGCCAACCCACTCAATGATTTTGTATAAAAACATTACATCAATTGGATTTAGCTCACCTTCTACAACTCGCAGTTGGCGACGTACTTTTATTTGCATTTCATCCGTGTCTTGTTCTATCGCATCCAATTCTACTAGCATTTTTTCTACTAAGGTCACTTCGCGACCTTTAAAACCAGTTTCTAGCAATTCTTCTAACTCATTAATTGCTTTAGATGCTTGTTTAGTTGCATCTACACAACGAGTTAAATAAGCAAGAAAATCAACTTGCATAACTTTAGGAATGGTCATTTCACGACCAATCACACGTCCAGCAATGTCTTTCGCTTTATTAGCAATTTTGTCTTGTTGGGTTACTAATTCGAGCAGATCTGTACGCTCTACCGGCATGAATAATCCACGCGGTAGCTGTAAACGTATATCTCTTTTCATATCATCGGCTTCACGCTCTAAATTACGAATAGTGATACGAAGCTCTTCTGCTTGTACCCACTCTTCTTTAAATACGTGATTAAAAAAAGGTATCAAAGCTTTACTTGCTTGATGAACCTTCTTGATGTGTTCTTCCATAGGTTTGATAGGAGATTTTGCAAATACTCCTAAAAACGCGTTTGTAGGCATAACTGACCCTTTAATCAAATTGATATGCTTTGCAGCATGAATTTTACAGCATTCACAACGATTGTGAATGCTTTTTATTGCTTCACTTGTGCTAACAATGCACAAAGCGACACAAGGTCGCTTTAATACAAAAGAATGAAATAATTAAATTTATAGAGATTTTTCTATATCTTCTTGAGATGTATGACGAATATCTTTGCCATTTACGAAATATATAATATATTCCGCAATATTTTGGCAACGATCTCCGATACGCTCAAGCGAACGAACAGACCACACTAAGTCCATAATTTTCGGGATTGAGCGAGGATCTTCCATCATATAGGTCATTATTTGACGTGTAATGGCTTCATACTCTCTATCTACCTTTGCATCTTCCTTGTGAACCTGAAATGCACGTTGTACATCCATACGCGCAAACGCATCAAGCACATCATGAAGCATTTTTAATACTTGGCGACCCATATTTTCAATATTAACTAATAAATCTTGCTGATCTTTAGTAAATGAATCCAATGCCACTTTTGCAATGCGCTTTGCTTCATCGCCAATACGCTCTAAATCAGCAATCGTTTTTGCAATTGCAATTACTAACCGTAAATCACTGGCTGCGGGCTGACGACGAGCAATAATGCGAGTGCACTCTTCGTCAATGTTCACTTCCATAGCATTTACTTTGTAATCGTTCTGACGCACCTTTTGAGCAAGCTCTGCATCGTTACGACTAACGGCGTCAAGTGCGCTGCTTAGTTGTTGTTCAACGAGGCCGCCCATGCTTAATACATGGTTGCGTACATTTTCTAGCTCTTGATTAAACCGGCCAGAAATATGCTTATTAATATTATGTTCCATAATTGCCTTCTCTCTTAATCTTATACAACACGTTATAACGGGCTAATTAACCGTAACGACCGGTAATGTAGTCTTCGGTCTTTTTCTTAGTTGGTGTTGTAAATAAGGTATTTGTATCTGAATACTCAATCAATTCACCCATATACATAAAGGCTGTTTGATCAGACACTCGCGCTGCTTGTTGCATGTTATGTGTAACAATAACAACGGTAAATTTGTTTTTTAAATCGTTAATAAGCTCTTCAATTACCAACGTTGAAATTGGATCAAGCGCTGATGTAGGCTCATCTAATAGTAACACTTCTGGCTCAATCGCAATTGAACGAGCAATAACTAAACGTTGCTGCTGACCACCCGACAAACCAAACGCACTATCGTGTAATCTGTCTTTTACTTCATCCCACAATGCTGCACCACGAAGCGACTGCTCTACTACTTCGTCTAATTTACGTTTCTCTTTAATACCTTGTAAGCGTAGTCCATATACCACATTCTCATAAATAGATTTAGGAAATGGGTTCGGACGCTGAAATACCATGCCTACGTTACGGCGAAGTGCGGCTACATCAACACTTTTATCATATATATTTTGCCCATGAAGTAATATCTCACCTTCAATTCGGCAAATATCAACCAAATCATTCATGCGGTTGATACAGCGCAGCAATGTTGATTTACCGCAACCCGATGGGCCGATAAACGCGGTTACTTGACCTTTAGGAATGTTCATATTCACTTTATTAAGTGCTTGCTTATCACCGTAGTAAAGATCGAGATTTTTAATCTCTAACGCTTTTTGATCGTCAGTTAAGTTTTCTAAATCTAACTTCAAGCCTAAATTTGCTTGGTTTACTTGTGGAGCGACTGTAATCATGTTTGTTACCTATAAAATCTTTACAAATTAGTGTTCAAGCGATCTGAATTTTTCACGTAAATGATTACGTATACCAATAGCCGTTATGTTAAGCGTAATAATCACCGACACTAATAAAAAGGCCGTTGCGTATACCAGCGGACGCGCCGCTTCAACATTAGGACTTTGGAAGCCAACATCGTAAATATGAAAACCTAAATGCATGAACTTTCTATCTAAGTGAAAGTACGGGAAGTTGCCATCCAGTGGTAATGTAGGTGCCATTTTCACAACGCCCACCAACATTAGTGGTGCAACTTCACCTGCTGCACGTGCAACTGCCAATATTAAACCGGTCATAATTGCAGGACTTGCCATTGGAATTACTATACGCCATAACGTTTCAACTTTTGTTGCGCCAAGTGCGAGTGAACCATCGCGCACAGTGCTAGGAATACGAGATAAACCCTCTTCAGTCGATACAATAACAACAGGCAAAGTCAGTATAGCGAGCGTTAACGCCGACCACATTACACCAGGTGTACCAAATACTGGGGTTGGTGATGCTTCTGGATAAAATAATTGGTCTAAGCTGCCACCTAACATGTATACAAAAAAGCCAAGGCCAAATACACCGTATACAATTGAAGGAACACCCGCTAAGTTAATCACCGCGATGCGAATCATTTTAGTGATAGCATTTTTAGCGGCATACTCGTGCAAATAAATTGCAGCAACAACACCAAACGGCGTCACGATTACAGCCATCAACATAACCATAAACACTGTACCAAATATAGCAGGAAAAACGCCGCCTTCGGTATTTGCTTCACGTGGGTCATCAGATACAAACTTACCTAACTGTACAAAGTAGTGCCCTAACTTTGCAAAAAAGCCCATGTCGTTTGGAAACCAAACATCGAGTACTTGGTACATAGGAATAGTAACAATTTCACCGCGCATATCTTTTACGGTTACGTAGTCACGTTTAGCTTGCTTACGTAGTGCAAATAAATCTTTTTCAAGTACACCATACTCTGCACGTAATTCAGCACGTGCTTGAGCAAGCTCAGCAACACGTTCATCAGTTAATGCGTTATCGAGTAAGTAGCCCTTTTCTTTTAAACGAAGACGCTCAAGCTCGTAGTTAATATGGCCTATATCGCCATTTTGTAAATCGAGTGCCTCATCGTTTAAATCAACAGCACGCTCAACAAGCTCATGTAGTATTTCTACTTTATCGCCAGCCACCGGCTTGCCATCTTTAATTACATTTTCTACATAGCCATAAAAGTTACCGTTTTTGCTACGTTCGAATACTGCAAGTGCCGCTGGCGTTGATTTATCTTTTATGTCAGTTTCCAGTATCCAACGAAAATCTAAATCTACGTATTCCCGATTACCCGTTTTTATCAGTAAACGTTCAAACTCTTCTTTATCGAATGCAGATACATCAATACCCGTTGCCGTCAAACGTTCTTTAGGAACAAGTTCACGATCGTAAATTTCACCTATTACGGTTTGTTTTGCAATTGACCCTTCAAGTTCAAACTGTACAACTTGAGAAGGCCAAAAAAAACTTAATCCCTTCCAGGCTATCATTGCTAGGATACCTAGCACTGAAATTAAACTGATGCTCACTGCACCACCGGTCATCCAAATCCAAGGAGAACCAGACCTAAACCACTGCTTTATCATGTCGTGTCTCTCCACTTACATTGAGCTGTAT
Organism: Pseudoalteromonas sp. S3431; assembly: GCF_000690035.1. Taxonomy (NCBI): domain Bacteria; kingdom Pseudomonadati; phylum Pseudomonadota; class Gammaproteobacteria; order Alteromonadales; family Pseudoalteromonadaceae; genus Pseudoalteromonas; species Pseudoalteromonas sp. S3431. The sequence goes on along the minus strand of NZ_JJNY01000012.1, from coordinate 71,953 downwards.
TTTTCACGTAGTTGCTGACGAACAAACTCAGCCACTGTGTTAAAAATGAAGGTGAATATGAATAGTACAAAAGCGGCTAAAAACAAAATTCTATAATGTGAACTACCCACTTCTGACTCTGGCATTTCCACCGCAATATTTGCAGCAAGAGTACGCATGCCTTGGAAAATACTCCAATCCATAATAGGTGTATTACCTGTCGCCATTAATACAATCATTGTTTCGCCAACTGCACGGCCTAACCCCATCATTACTGCTGAAAAAATACCTGGGCTGGCTGTTAGTAATACAACACGCACAAGCGTTTGCCACTGAGTAGCTCCCAGAGCTAATGAACCGTTTGATAAATGTTTTGGCACACTAAATACCGCATCTTCAGCAATCGAAAATATAGTAGGAATAACCGCAAACCCCATCGCAATACCAACAACTAACGAGTTTCGCTGATCGAACGTCATGCCTAATTCATTCGTTAAATATTGACGAACATTGCCATCAAACATCCACAGTTCAATTGTTTCGCTCATTGCGAACGAAAACCAGCCAATAAGTAACACAACCGGAATAAGGATGATTGAATGAGAACCTTCTGGTATTTTATGGCGAATGCTTGCTGGCAACTTTGTCCAGCCTAATGCCGTACCTAAAATGCCCAATGGTAGTAATACTAATAACCCAACAATGGCTGGCAAATGCTCTTCAATTAAAGGAGCCAACCAAAGGCCAGCTAAAAAGCCTAAAATAACCGTGGGTAATGCTTCCATTATTTCTACGGTTGGTTTCACTACCTTACGAAGCTCACTCGACATAAAGTAGGCTGTATAAATAGCTGCAGAAAGTGCAATAGGTACCGCAAATAACATGGCATAAAATGCCGCCTTTATTGTGCCAAACGAAATAGGTACGAGTGAAAACTTAGATTCAAAGTCATCACTTGCTGATGTTGACTGCCAAATATAACCCGGCTCAGGGTAGCCTTCGTACCATACTTCTTCCCATAGCGCAGACCAGGTTACCTCAGGGTGTTCGTTATGTATTTCAAGTACCGTAAGTTTATTGTCAGCTAAAATTAATGCGGCGTTAGAGCGTGGTGCAATAGCAAAGTCTTTAATAGCACCTTCACTCACCTTGCCTTGCCATAATTTGGCTTCGCTTGTTGTATAGTACACACCAAGTTCGCCATTACTGCTGGTAGTAAAAAAAGTTCGGCGATAAAACTCTGTAAATATATTTAACTTACTTTGTTTACTTGTTTCAAATGAGCGGATTTTTTGATATTCACGACCAGTCTCAGTATTTACTTCAAACCATTGTGAAACCTCACCATTATCATTAGCAAGCATCAATGAGTTAGCACCGGCAAGTAATTGTGCAGATACTATATTTGCATTTTCTTCATTTGCCGAAAGTAATTGAATTAGCTCAACGTCGCTTGAATCACGTGTATCGTATACATAAATTTGATTAGCTGAACGAATAAAAGTACGCGTTGTATCAGGTGAAATTAAAAGCTCATCGACGCGCCCTTCAATGTTCAACTCAGTACGTTCAACAACCCATTCTACCTCGCCAGTAAACATGTTTTCTTCAGCTACAAAGCTACTAAACAAAACACGTTTGTCAGCCGTTAATGCCACAACAGCTGTTTTATCTTCATAATGACTAAATGCAAAACGCGATATAGCAGCGCCTTCTTCATCTACTTCTAGCGCCATTTCGCCAAGTGGGTAATCAACTCGCGGCGTTAATTTACGTTCATTATTTGGAAACGTGACTAAAAATTTAGGTGCAACAATCACCACCGAACCGTTTTGTAAGCCATAGGCATATTGCCCCTGAAACGGTGCGCTGGTCGCAAAGCTACTCACTTCACTTGGTAGTTCTACATCAAGTGTTTTAAGTTTTTTACCAAAACTAGCTTTTTCTACATTGTAAAAATCTACACTGCCTTGCTTGCTAAGTAAAAAAGCAACTTCTGTTTGCTCTTCAACACCTAAACCAACAATTTGATCTGCATTGGCAACATTGAAACTGTCGCGCTTTTCAACTTTTGCTGATTCAAAAATCGGTTGTACTACATAAAGGAGGTAGAAAAAAATTAATAGCAGCGCTATTAATACCATTACTCCACCTGCGGTTATGCCAAACTTGGCAAACCGATCTTTAAATAGACGGCTTCGATCCGTATTAAAAGTCGGCTTATTCGGATTGGAAGTCATCAAAACACCCTTAAATCTTAACGTTGCATAAATTATATTTCATCAAGATGACAGTATTGTTACAGCGGTAACAATAAACCTTTTTAGCCAGCTAATAATAAGGTGGTTTAATTCATTGCATATTTTGCATTAAACGAATAGTTTATAAGTGAACTTAATTATAAATTTATTGGACAAAGTATTTATCGAGGTCAATACTGAAAGGCGCCTAATAAATAACAATAGCAATGAGCTAAGCACTTAGTGCACATTGCTAGACGCGCACAACTCTAGGGTTTGAACCTATCGTTTATAAAACAACCCATAATATTTAGATTTAAGTTAGATAAACACTTAATGCCTATGCATTTACCTTCTTTGGGCTTAAAAAAGAGAATTATTTATGAAGCAGTTGGTTATAACAATTTTAGGGAAAGATCGCCCTGGCTTAGTAGAAAGCATCTCAACCATTATTTTAAAAAATAACGGTAATTGGCTCAGCAGTAACTTAAGTCATTTGCTTGGTCACTTTGCAGGGATCATACAGCTAGAGGTCGCTGAAGAGCATTTACAATCACTTCAAAATGCATTAAACGCATTGCCTAAGCTTGATGTACGTATTGAAACCGGCAATACAGAAATAGAACATGTTGAACTTGAACAGCTAAACTTTGTGATTACAGGAAACGATCGCCCTGGAATAGTACAAGAACTTGCCAGTGTTATTCGCCATAAGGGCGCTAACATTACCCATTTAAACTCAAGGCAACAGAGCGCCCCAAACTGGGGAGTCCCTATTTTTAGCGCCGTAGCTACCATAACATTACCTAATGGAATGAATAAAGATGAAGTAATTGATGCTCTCGAATCGATAACTAGTGATTTGATTGTTGATGTTGAAGACGTTTAACCTTCCTTGATGCGTGTCATAAACCTGACACGCATGTCATTTTAATGTCATGAACTTGCACTATATTTTATTTAGCATCTAATCGCGGAATAAAATATGAATGCCCATACAGGAAAAACGCAAGTTATTGAATATTTTGCAAAAGAGTTAAGCTGGCTATCGTTTAACGAGCGCGTATTACAAGAAGCAAAAGACAAAAGTAACCCAATCATTGAGCGTATGCGTTTCTTAGGTATCTTTTCAAATAACCTTGATGAGTTTTTCAGAGTTCGAGTGGCCGATGTTAAGCGCCGTATTTTATTAAGCAAACTACCTGATGCTAATTTTGAAGAAGACGAAGTTCTTTTAGGCCAAGTACAAAAAAAAGTATTATTGCTTGGTAAAAAATTTAACCAAGTTCATCAGCAAATTTTAAGTGACTTAACCGCACATAACATCCATGTTGATCGTCCTGAAAAGCTAAGCGAATTCCATTTAAATTGGTTGAAAATTTACTTTAATGACAATGTACTACAGCATATCTCGCCCATATTACTTGATGAAAATAAAGATTACTCAGATTACGTCAACGACACCATGACCTATCTATTCGTAGAAATGTGTGACGAAAAAAGCCATTACGCTATGCTCGAAGTACCCACAGACCGCGTGCCAAGATTTATAAATTTACCGCCTGAAAAAACTCGTCGCCATAAAACTATTGTGATGCTTGATGACGTTATTTTATATTTTTTAAATGATGTATTTAATAGCTTTTTTAGTTTTAAAACAATTCAAGGTTACTCAATTAAGCTTACTCGCGATGCAGAATATAACCTTGATGACGAACTAGAAGAGGGCTTATTAGATAAAATGTCTAAAGGCCTCAAACAGCGTATTTACGCAGAGCCCGTTCGTTTGGTATATGACGAAACCATGCCTGATAATATGCTTAAAGTAATGAAAAAGCGCCTGAGCGTAACTCATCACGACGCACTTATCCCAGCAGGCCGTTATCGTAACTTTAGAGACTTTATAGCCTTTCCTAATGTAGGGCGTCAGTACCTTGAAAATAAACCGCTGCCGGCATTACAAAGCGCTGCATTTAATAAACACACCAGCGTATTTGATGCTATTAGCGAACAAGATATTCTCCTTTATTATCCGTACCACACATTTAACCACTTACTAGAGTATGTGCGTCAAGCAGCATTCGACCCAAAAGTTACGCAAATTAAAGTTAATATTTATCGCGTTGCCAGTAAATCTCGATTGATATCATCACTCATCAATGCCGCTAAAAATGGTAAACAAGTCACTGTAATGGTCGAGCTAAAAGCTCGCTTTGATGAACAAAATAATATCGAGTGGGCAAAGATATTAAGCGGTGCAGGTATTAGAGTGATTTTTGGTATACCCGCGTTAAAAGTACACAGTAAGTTATGTATTATTCATCGTAAAGAGAAAGGTCAAATAGTAAAGTATGCACACATTGGCACTGGTAACTTTCACGAAAAAACAGCAAAAATCTATACCGACTTTAGTTTATTCACAAAACATGTTGGGATCTGCGAGGAATGCGATAGCGTATTTAAATTTATAGAAAGTAGCTACAAACCTTTTAATTTTGAATACTTAATGCTGTCACCTGTAAATGCTCGTGACACTTTACTTGATTTAATCGATAAAGAAATTCAGCATGTAGAGAACGGTTGTGCAGGTAAAATTACTATTAAAGTAAACAACCTTGTCGATAAACAGCTTGTTGATAAACTCTACTACGCTGGTCGTCGCGGCGTTAAAATACGTATAATTGTACGTGGCATGTGTTCATTAATACCAGGGGTAGCTAGATTTAGCGACAATATAAGAATAATAAGCATTGTAGATCGCTTTTTAGAACACCCAAGGGTAATGGTTTTTGGTAATAACGCAAACGACAAAGTTTATATTTCATCTGCTGATTGGATGACCCGTAATCTCGATCACCGCGTTGAGGTGGGCGTGCCTATTTTAGATGCGAAATTAAAGCAGCTCATTATTGATATTCTAGAACTGCAATTTAAAGACCGTACAAAAGCACGCTTAATCGATAGCGAACAAAAAAATGCCTATGTAAGACGTGGAAACCGTAAAAAAATCCGCTCGCAAATAGCGATTTATGACCACCTAAAAAAGTGGGAAGGTAACTATAATAATGGATGATCACCCCTCTATTGCCGCTGTCGACTTAGGCTCTAATAGCTTTCATTTAGTGGTTGCCCGTGAAGTGGATGGCACACTGCAAATTCTGCATAAAGAAAAGCAACGTGTATATTTAGCTGACGGGCTAGACGATAAATTTAGGCTAAGCCAGCAAGCAATTGATCGTGCCCTAATAGTGCTTAAACAATTTGCAAATACTCTACAAGACTTCCCTGCATGTAATGTAAAAGTAGCTGCAACGTATACTTTTAGACGAGCTAAAAATATCCATGCGTTCTTAACACAAGCCAATAAGATCTTTCCATTTCATATTGATGTTATTGCAGGGCAAGAAGAGGCACGGCTCATTTATCAAGGTGTCGCGCATTATGTACACAATGAAGAAAACCGCTTAGTAATTGATATTGGCGGCGGCAGCACCGAGCTAATAATAGGTAAGCACTTTAAACATAAGTTACTCACAAGCCGAAATATAGGGTGCGTAAGTTATACCAAGCAATTTTTTAGTGACGGCATAATAAACGCCAAACGCTTTAATAAAGCAGAGATAAAAGCAGAACAAGAAATAGAGGTTATTTTTGCTAATTACATCAATGAGGGTTGGCAAAACGTTATTGGTACATCTGGCACTATTAAATCTATTTTGGCTATGGTGGGCGCCCAAAACCCGCATCAGCCTTGTATAACCTACAATGATTTAGTCACCCTTAAACAGCAATTCATAAATGCCAAACATAGCGATAATTTACTCATTGAAGGTTTAACACCGGAACGACAGCAAAGTATTTGTGGCGGTTTAGCGATACTCATTGCTATTTTTAGAGAGTTTTTGATTAAAGAACTAACTTATAGTGATTTTTCGCTACGTGAAGGTTTATTACATGAAATGCAGCAAAAGTTGGCCGATAAAGACATTCGTAGCAATACCATTAATAACGTAAGTGATAGATACACTGTAGATAAAGCACATGCAATCCGTGTTACTAACACTGCAACTTGGCTTTATGAGCAACTTAAAGCGCCGTGGCAGCTTAATAACAATGATGATATTGCTTTGTTAACATGGGCTGCTAGTCTTCACGAAATTGGCCTATCAATTAACTCTTCGGGTATTAATAAACACAGCGCTTATATTGTTGCTAACAGCCAGCTGCCCGGCTTTACCCAACAAGAACAGGTAATATTAAGTTCGTTGATTCGCTTTTACCGGAAAAAAATTAGGCTCGATGAGTTACCTGAATTCATAACTATTTCTCAGCAGCAAGTGCTCAAGCTTATTACTATTTTGCGTTTAGCGATTCTATTTAATCAAAAACGCCAAGTAAGCCAAAAACCCAATATGGAAATTAGCGCAAATAGCACCGGCTTATTTATAAAATTTTGCGATAACTACTTGCAAGAACACACACTACTACAAGCTGATTTAATACAAGAACAGCGTTACTTAAAGAAAGTGGGTATAGCGCTTGATTGCTCCTAAAACTAACATATATCAAAAGTAGGATCAGTAATACCCCGCTTTTTTAGCTACATATCCATATGACGATTCGTACTTTGCATCATTTGCTTTATACCTTGCTTTTCCAGCTCTAGTATTTGTTGCAGCTTTTCTTGTCCGCTTTGGGTTTCGGCGCGTTCAAGTAAGTATTCGTATAACTCAATTACTTTTTGATGTTGCTGTGCTAAATAGCCTTGAATAACTTCTTCATCAAATTGCTGATCTTTACTAATATCTTCAAAAGTAATTAGCTCAGGGTTTTTAGCAAAGTATTCATAACAGTACGTATCGAGCGTATTTATTTCGGTTATCGCTTTAAACCCGACCAAATCTTCAGCCAGTTTTTTTTCGTAATTTAAGTAATAGTCCACCAGCATTGCATTATGTTCATCGAGTAAATCCTTTACGCTATGAAAATTAGCCGCCATTTGTGTATGAAACAAAACGGTCCAATCGTATACTTCTTTAATTGTTTTAACTTGCATGTGCATTCCTTACTTAGTTGACTGTATAGGTAGTACACTGCGTAAAGCGTGCCAATTAAAAAGCTATTTAAAAACAATCGGTTAGTTTGTGTATGAGTAATAACTAGCTATTTAATAGAACAACTTACAAATTATAGGTAATTTTTATAGAGCAATGCGTGGGAAGTAACCGCACTGCTCTATCGTCTTGTTGCTTTATATTATTTAAGTCCTTGTTTGCGCCACAGTAGGTAAACCGCAGGAATAACAAGTAAAGTAAGTACAATTGCACTTCCCATACCGCCAACCATAGGCGCTGCTATTCGGCTCATTACTTCGCTTCCAGTACCGGTGCCATACAGCACAGGTAGCAAGCCAATAATAATGGTCGCGACAGTCATCATAACCGGGCGTACTCGAAGCCCTGCACCTTCAATAATAGCTTGCTGTAATTGCACTAAACTAAGTGGCTTACCAGTCTGCTCTGCTTCGATGCATTTTTCTTGATAGGCCTGGTTTAAATACACCAACATAATGACCCCAATTTCTACCGCTACCCCAGCTAAGGCAATAAAGCCCACACCTACTGCAACTGAAAAGTTAAAGCCCTCTAAATACATTAGCCATACGCCACCAATCATTGCCAGTGGCAACGTAGCCATAATAATTGTGACCTCAGCAAAGCTTCTAAAATTAAGGTAAAGCAATACAATAATAATCGCTAATGTAAGTGGTAATACATAAGTCAGTTTGTCTTTAGCGCGCTGCATGTATTCATACTGCCCAGCCCACGTAATTGAGTAGCCAGCAGGTAGTATTAGGTCTTTATCGAGCACTTGCTGAGCGTGCTCAACGTAAGTACCAATATCAACGCCATCTATATCAATAAAACTCCAACCGTTTAAACGTGCATTTTCGCTTTTTATACCAGGCGGTCCATCTTCAATAAATACATCAGCTACATCACCAAGTGCTATACGCTGCCCTGTAGGCGTTACAATAGGTAACAACATTAGCTCTTCTGGCGAGTCTCTGTATGCTTGCGGGTAACGCAAATTAACTGGGTAGCGCTCTTGCCCTTCTACCGTTTGTGTTACGTTTGTGCCACCTATTGCAGTAGATACAACTTGCTGTACGTCGCTAATGTTTAAGCTATAACGCGCGGCTTTTTCACGATTTATATCTACTTTTATATAACGTCCACCGGCTACTCGCTCTGAGTAAACCGATGCGGTGCCTTGAACATCTTTTAAAAGCACTTCTATTTGTTGACCAATTTTTTGAATTTCACTCAACTTTGGTCCCGCAACTTTAATGCCCACGGGAGTTTTAATACCGGTTGCGAGCATATCAATACGTGTTTTAATTGGCATTACCCACGCGTTCGTCAACCCCGGAAACTTAACCAAACCGTCGAGTTCTTTTTTTAGTTTTTCAAGAGTCATCCCCTCGCGCCATTCGTTTTTTGGTTTTAACTGAATAAACGTCTCTATCATTGTAAGCGGCGCAGGATCTGTTGCTGTTTCTGCTCGCCCAACTTTACCAAATACGGTTTTAACCTCGGGTACTGTGGCAATTAGCTTGTCGGTTTGCTGTAGTATTTCGCGCGCTTTACCTACCGATAAACCAGGATACGTTGTGGGCATATACATTAAGTCGCCCTCATCAAGTGGCGGAATAAATTCACTGCCAATTTTGTTTACCGGATAAAAGCCAATAACAGAAACAACCACCGCGAGTACCAATGTCATTTTTGGAAATTTAAGCACCCAGTTAAGTAGTGGGCGATACGCTGCGACGAGTAATCGGTTAACTGGATTTTTTTGCTCCGAAATAACTTTACCTCTAATAAAGTAACCCATTAATACCGGCACTAAGGTAATCGCAAGCCCAGCAGACGCTGCCATAGCATAGGTTTTAGTGTAAGCCAGTGGCGCAAACATACGTCCTTCTTGCGCTTCTAAAATAAATACCGGCATAAAGCTGACGGTAATAATTAATAAACTAAAAAATAATGCAGGACCCACTTCACTCGCCGATTTAGCCACAACTTCCCAGCGATTTTCGTTGGTAAGGGGCGTTTTTTCCATATGTTTGTGCATATTTTCAATCATAACGATAGCGCCGTCGGTCATTGCGCCTATCGCTATTGCAATTCCCCCTAAAGACATAATATTGGCGTTAATCCCCTGCCAATACATAATTATAAATGCCGTTAAAATGCCAAGCGGTAACGTAATAATTGCCACCAATGATGAGCGCACATGAAACAAAAACACCACACACACCAAAGCAACTACAATCAGCTCTTCAATTAGCTTACTCGTTAGATTATCTACCGCGTTATTTATTAAGTTGGAGCGATCGTACACAGGGACTATTTCAACGCCCTCTGGTAATCCCTTTTTAAGCGATTCTAATTTTTCTTTTACCAGCTCAATAGTTTTTTGTGCATTTTCGCCATAGCGCATAATAACGATGCCGCCAGTTACTTCGCCTTCGCCATTTAGCTCTGCAATACCACGGCGCATTTGCGGCCCGACTCTAATATCAGCTACATCACGCAATTGCAGCGCAGTACCGTTGGCGTTTACGCCAAGCGGAATAGCTTCTAGGTCGGCAACACTCTTAATGTAGCCGGTGCTTGTTACCATGTATTCAGCTTCAGCCATTTCAACTACTGAGGCGCCCATCTCTTGGTTGCCTTGCTGGATAGCGGTTTGAATAAGGCTAAGCGGGATACCATATGCACGTAATTTATCGGGCTCTACATTGACTTGGTATTGCTTAACCATGCCACCAACAGCAGCCACTTCAGAGACTCCTGGTACGGTTTGTAGCTCAAACTTTAAAAACCAATCTTGTAAGCTTCGTAGCTGACTAATATCGTGTTTATTTGTTTTATCAATTAGTGCGTATAAGTAAATCCAACCTACGCCTGTTGCATCAGGACCAAGCTCTGGCGTAGCGCTATCGGGCAATCGGTTTGCTACTTGGCTTAGGTATTCTTGTACTCGGCTACGCGCCCAATACAAATCGGTTTTTTCGTCAAAAATAACGTAAACGTACGAGTCACCAAAAAATGAAAAACCTCTTACGGTTTGCGCACCCGGCACAGAAAGCATTGCTGTAGTGAGAGGAAATGTAACTTGGTCTTGCACTACTTGCGGCGCTTGCCCCGGATAAGTAGTTTTTATAATGACCTGAACATCAGATAAGTCAGGCAAGGCATCCACGGGCGTATTTTTTATCGCAAACAACCCTCCACCTAGTAAAATTAATGTAAGCAACAACACAAAAAAGCGATTGCTAACAGACCAGCGAATAATGGCAGTTATCATAATGACTCCTAGTGAGAACTGTGTTGCATAGGTTGCATAGTAGAATGATCAATCAGCTCTGCGTTTTGCGCTTTAGTGATTACAAATTCATCATTAATAATGCTAAAAGTAAAATTAATATACTGGGCATTTTCAAACTGACTAATATCAATATCTGGCGCTAATACAAAGTCCATTGTGGCGGGTTCTCGATTCCATTTTTCAATGGCTTCTCGACTAATATTTATAATGCGATTTTGTATATCTATGGCATTAATAGTGCCGTTAACCGTGGCGCTTTGTGGCTGCATATCCATGTTCATATTAGAGCCTGAACCAGAATCCGACCCCATACCTGAGCTAATACCAGAACTAGGTATTTCCATTCGTTTAAAGTCGGAGCTTTTACTCGACTCAGAATCTATTAAAAATTGCGCTGAGGTCACTACCGTGTCACCTGTCATTACACCTGACAAAATGACCGCTTCATTACTATTAATTTGCCCAACTTCGACTTCTACCGATTTAAAACGCCCCTCACCTAATGCAATAACCACACGGTTTTGATGCTGCGTGCGAATTACCGCTTCTATAGGGACTGTAAATTGCGCTTTACTCGCTTTAGCGTGAATGCTCACTTGTGCAAACATATTTGGTTTTAACCGATGATCTGCATTTTCAAACCTGAGCCTTACACGCAGAGTCCGGTTTTTAGCATCAAGCGCGGGGTAAATGTAATCAACCTTACCTTCCCACTTTTGACCTTTTAAATAATCAAGCGTCATTGTAACGGGCAAGCCCACGCTAACTTGTTCTGATTGGCGCTCAAACACTTCTGCCTCTACCCAGATTTCATCAAGCTGGGCAATACTCATCATTGATGTGCCTGGTTTAACGTAAAAGCCCTCTCGTACTGTTAGCTCATCTACCACACCACTTTGCTTTGCGTAAAAAGTAATATTTTGCATTATCTTTTTATTTTTTTGTAAGCGCTCGATAAATCCATCAGATACATTTAACGACTCTAAACGCGCCTTTGCAGCGCGAATTAACACGGTATTATTACGATTCACCGCCAGTAAAAACTCTTCCTGTGCATTCACCAATTGTGGTGAATACAAAGTATATAAAGGCTCACCGGCTTTAACTTGTGCACCTTGCGCTTTAACGTACAAGCTTTCAATCCAGCCCTCTACACGCGGATGAATGTGAATAAGTTGGTCTTGGTTATATTGCACATATCCTACAGTATTTATATCGCTGTGAAGTGTTTTAAGCTCTACTTTGGCAGTTCTTACCCCCAAGTTATTAACTACTGCAGGCGAAATAGTTACTGCACCTGGTCCATCCTGAGCATTGCTATCGTTTTCATATACAGGGACTAAATCCATTCCCATTGGCGACAGCCCTGGCGCGTCACGCCTGTAATTACTATCCATAGGGGCTACCCAATATAAGGGCTGTTTTTCAGCACTTTGCTGTTCATGCATTGCCGAGTTACTAGGTAAAAACTGCATTACTAAGGCGCCAATTAACGCAAATGCGCCCGCACCAACTAAGGCAGCAACAAGTAACTTTAAATTAGTATTCATTGTGTAATTCTCCAGTTTGCTCGCTCATTACTTGGGGGTCTAAGCTACTTGCATAATAATTAAGGCGAGCGGTAATAATATGCTGATCTACTTGAATATTAAGCGCGTCTATTTTGGCGTTAAGCTCACTAATACGCGCGCGCATCACGTCAGAAAAATCCCCATCGTCGCGCGTATAAGCATTAAGTGTTGCTTGAGATTGCTCTGACATTTGCGGTAATAACGTACTTTGATAAAGCGCATCGCGTTTTTGCAAACGAGCGAGTTGGCTAAACTCCTTAAAGTACATGCCTTTGAGTTTTTGAAGCGCCACCAGCTTTTGTGTTTTAGTAGCTTCTGCACTAGCAATAGCCGATTTAACCTGTTGATCTTGTCTGTTATCAGTAAACAATGGCAAATCAATACTAAACCCTACAGAGAGTAAATCAGCTCGCGACTCCCCCATCGGCGTATCATCTCGGTAACCATAACCCACATTAACGCCCATTTGAGGTTTGTAACTTTGCTTGGCGAGTGCAACTTCGGTTTGCTTTGCGGTGACGGTTTTGTCTATCGCAATAATTGCAGGATGCGCCATAAGCAACTGTATTAATTTATCAAATTCAAGGTTTGCAAAATCAACCAGCCCTGTGGTTTTAGTAAATTCGGCATTTAAAGGCTGCATAAGCATATTCATAGGTAACCACTGTGCTAAACGGTTTTTAGCACTTTCAAATTGCTGCTCAAGCATAACCAGCTTATCTTCAAGGCGAGTGAGTTCTAATTGCGCACGAATAATATCTTGCTGGCGTGTTTTACCTAAGGTACTTGCGTAGCTTGCTTCGGTAATTTCAATAAGCTGAGTAAATAATCCTTTATCTTGCTCAATTAAAGCAATACTTCGCTGAGCACGATACGCGTTTAACCACGACTCAATCACAATTGCTTTTACTTGTGCTAGGCGATCGGCGCGCTGCCAAGGATATTGTTGAGCAGACTGAGCTAATGCCTTTTGTTTAAGTGCTAAACTATTCCCTCGGCTAAACTTTTGGCTCAAATCGACTTTAAGCTGCGTCATCCCTTCTTGATCAAATGCATAACCGTTAGTAGGCAAGTTAAGTAAGCCAACCGTTAAAACAGGATCGGGTAAGGTGCCTGCGGCAATACTTTGCGCTATTGAGGCATCTTCTTGGTAGCCACTCGCTTTTAGCCATGGCTCATGCGTTAGTGCATAATTAAGCGCTTGCGTTAAGCTAAGCGTTTGCTCATTGCGGGCTTGCTTTAGCGTATCGATATTTAGGTTATTTGAATTTTTTTGCGCATTAACAGCTGTGCTAAATAACACAACACTACATAATACGGCTTTAATACTTACAGCGTGGTTCATCACCTGCTCCATCTAAAAATAAAAGAAATTCTTAAATTAGGAAGCAAAAAAGGTGTTTAGGAGTTTTACAAAAACCTTTTATATCAATTGCATTGAATTAATAATCTATTATTGCGGTAGGAAAATAGCTCTATAACAAGGAAAAAATTACGCAGTATAGTTACTTTATATAAGTAATTTTTAACGCAGTTAGAGAGGTATTTAACTCGCGAGAATGAGCATGTTTTCAATAAAATTGATATTACACCTATCCTGCTATTAAGCAGACATAGGAGGGCGGTAGAGTGAACGAGGTATATTAATTTGTGTAGTAAATACACTTATATTTACTTTTTCAGATTCAAGTAAAATAACGCGAAATAAAGTATCAACATTAACCATTGAATTAGCAGCGCAGCCACTAATAGGGCATTTGCAATCATTTTGTGGCGTACTTTCGTCGTCGCAACAATCCATCTGCATCATATTTTCAGACATGCTAGCGACAGCTGTTGTATCACTACTTTGTGTCATTGGCATTTGGGCATGCATTGCTGTTTTCGTTGGCATATATGGCATTTCGCATACCATAGCTACAGACGCAACTGCCTGACCCACAAAAATGAGCAGTAAAGTTATCATGAGTAAACTAGAGTAAAAACGTTGCAACATTATGCCTTTTAATAAATTTTAAAATGATTGTAAGATAACCTAACGGCAACCACAAATACTTTAATTATGTAAACTGCGGTTTATCAGGTGTTTTAATTAAGTTACTCGCTATAATTGCAAATATACAATATGCGCTAAAATACCAAAAGCCCTCACCAAATTGTGCATTCATAACAAGTAGCTCACCACTTTTACCATGAGCGTTACCTGCTAGATAAGTCACTATTAATGCAATAACAAATACATCAACCATGCTCCACTTACTTAATGCACAAATAACCAGACCGAGCTTTTGCTTAAACCCATTCAAAGGTAGGCAACAATAAAGCAATTGTAATAGCAGCTTCAAGCTTGGAATAACAATAGAAAACAACCCCACTAAAGCAGCTACAAGTAAATTGTTATTATTAGCAAGTTCTTTAACTGTACCTAAAATACTTTGTGTTTTGTTATAGGCGCTAATCTCGCCCTCTAACTTATCAAGCCCTAGCATATTTGAGAACATCATTAGCATGCTGCGAGTCCGGCCATCGCCCTCTTCAGCCAGCATTTCAATACCCGCTTGCGCTAACTTTGATTTATCTATGTTGCCCTCTATTGTTAATACTGGTTTTGTAATACCAGGAAACAATAAACAAAGAGCAACCACTACACTTATAACCGACAACCAATTACGCATATTTAATCAACCACAACCTCTATTACATCATCACTATAAAGCATCGACTCTAAAACAAAGTTATAAAGTTTCTCAATTGGGAGCTGTGGATTGATTTCTTTTAAGGTTGTATCAACTAATGACCAGTTTTTATTTTCAATAGCTTTGGCAAGGATTAAGCAATCGCCTAGCACCCCAGAGCCATATAATAAGGCATCAGTGATATCTTTGTTTAGTGTAAATTCTTTAACAATACTATTTAATTCAATATCCAAAATGGCATCAAGCATTGAGAACAACCCAACTAAATAGCCTTGCTGAGCCAAATCACGACTTTCTTCAGTTAAAATTAACTCTATTAACCTTGCTCGCACAAGTGCAAATTTAGTGAGCTCCGTCGGTTTATCTATACCTAAGTCACTGAGAGCTAGTACGCGGACAAACTGGCGAATAACGTCTTCGCCTAGATACACTACAGCTTGCGAAATAGACGTAATTACTAAATTACTATTTCCTGAGCGTGCATTAGCTAATTTCAAAATACGCGTGGTAATACCAACATCTCTCGCTACACGCTGATGTATCTCCTCAAAACATAAAGACTCTTTTGACGTTGATTTAAGTAAATCAAACACAGTAACTTTTGAAGGATCGATACCACTGTAAGTTAGCATTTCTGGACGAGCAAAAAAGAATCCCTGAAATAAGTCACATCCAGCAGTTTTTAGTACTTTAAACTGCTCGTGTGTCTCTATACGCTCAACAATAATTTTACAGTGAGGGTATTTACGCTTAAGCTTTTTTACGTGCATATTAGTTTTTATTATGGGCTCATCGGCCTCTATTTTTATATAACTAACAAGTGCTAATAATGGCTCCCACTTTGCATCGCCATCATAATCATCAAGTGCAAAAGTGTATCCCTCTTTTTTTAATGACGTAACACGTTTAGCTACTTCATCTATATTCACTGTGCGTTCTACAATTTCAATAACCGTCATTTCAGGATTTAATAATTTAGGGAAGTCATCGAGTAATGCATCCGTTGATAAATTAATAAATGCCAGTTGATGCGCAGTAAGCTTTTCAGCACCTACCAACATAAGCGTATTAAAAAATAAACGGCTCGTTGCATGTTCATCACTTGTACCTACTGGAAAGGCGTTATTTGATGAATTCCTATACAGCAACTCATACGCAAAAACCTCTTTTTCAGCATTAAATATGGGTTGTCTTGCTACATACTGCGTAAGAGTAGGAGTTAAAGTTGGTGTATTAGACACTTTCAATAGGTTTAGCCTGTAAGTTCATGTGTGCAATTAGCACTTATATAGTTACTTTAATACATGTGACAAATTAAAAGTATAGTAAAAATATCTTAATCATTGCAAACAACTAAAAGTAAATCATATAAAAGGATGCTCAACTAAATATAAAATAGCGATCTATTGCCATCGTTTTTATTATCAAACCTCCCGCAGACACATTACACATATTGCATAAACGCCTTACAAAAAGAATAAACAACTGGGCTTGTTGACCTTTGTGGATTGAAATTTGTTCAATCGTGGGGCTATTTATGAGAATAACCACACACCATAGGCTCTGCCTCGCCTAAATACCAAACTGACTGCTGTAAATTTAACCTCGAAAGATAAGCAGACCTAGGGTTCAGAAATTAAAAACCCCCGCATGAATAATATACCCTTACAAAACCAAGGGGCTTATAGCGTTCAGCAGCCCTGCTAGGGTATAATAACGCCAAATGTAAACTTCACTTAAATAAGAACCTTCATGAGTATTGAAAAAGCCTTAATTGAACGCAGTAGTAATCAATGTGAATTATGTGCAGCAACCGAAAACCTTTCTGTATACGAAGTACCTCCTGTGACAGAAACTCATTCAGATAAATGTATTTACACATGTCAAACCTGTAAAGATCAAATCGAAAACAGTAGCGAATTAACACCAACACATTGGCACTGTTTAAATGACAGCATGTGGAGCCAAACACCCGCAGTACAAGTTGTAGCTTACAGAATGCTTTCGCGCTTAGCGCCTGATAATGGCTGGGCACAAGACGCACTCGACATGATTTACCTTGAAGAAGATACACTTGCTTGGGCTAAAAAAGCACTTGCGGAAGATGACGATGTTAAACATGTTGATAGCAACGGTGTGGTACTTCAAGCTGGCGATACCGTTACACTTATTAAAGATTTAGACGTTAAAGGCAGTAGCCTTACCGCTAAACGCGGTACCGCAGTACGCAATATTGGCTTAACGAGTAATCCTGAACATATTGAAGGGCGAGTTGATGGTCAACGTATTGTTATTTTAACTAAATACGTTAAAAAATAAGGCATAAAAATAAGCGCTGTATTGCACAGCGCTTTTTATTTAACATTTCAGCTATTCATTTACTAATTGTTCACTACGATAAAAGCCACTCGGCTTGCTTAATAAAGTCATGAGCTCTGGTAGCACTGCATCCATAGTTTGCTTTAGTTTCCATGGCGGATTAATGACTATCATGCCAGATGCGGTCATGCCGTGTACATCGGTGTCATCTTCAGTGCCCAATTCAAATAATTGAATATTACGCATACCTGAATCTATTAAACCTTGCTCCATATTATCAATACGTTCCCTATCCACTACAGGATACCAAATCATATAAGTACCTGTCGAAAAACGCTGGTACGCTTTGATTAAAGTAGTAACAACCGTTTCATAATCATCCTTAATTTCATATGGTGGGTCGATCAATACACATGCTCTGCGTGAAGCAGGTGGCAAAAGGCCTACCAATCCAGTAAATCCATTCTCACCACGTACACGAATAGATCGTTTACCTTGCATATTCTCTTCAAGTAATAACAAATCGCGCGGATGCAGCTCAAAAAACCATCCTTTATCGTGACGACGTAAAAAGTGCTCAGCAATCTTTGGTGAGCCCGGATAAAATGCAAGTTCATCTGTTTCATTAAACGATTTAATTAACGCTATATATTCATTAAGCGCAGCGTGTTCACTTTTATGCTGCCACAACTTTTCTATACCATCTTGATATTCTTGTGTTTTTTGCGAATCAGCTGCGGCTAATTCAAAAAAACCTGCGCCTGAGTGTGTGTCTATGTAATCAAGTGGTTTATCTTTAATTGTTTGATAACCTAGTACTTGCGCTAACACTAAATGTTTGAGTACATCGGCAGGGTTACCAGCATGAAATGAGTGTCTATAACTAAGCATTATTTATTTTCGCCATACGCTATTTAATAAAAAACAGTGAACCATAAGCACTATACTTTGGCAACTGAGAGTGAACCATTTATGAATGAAAAAGCCTTCACGCTGAATTATCCCTTAACGCAGAAGAAAAATCAGCTAAAACCACCGTAAATGCTGGCAAATCAATACACTTTGCTTTACATTTGCATGACATTAATTACAGTTATATGAGCGCCTTTATGAATAACAATACTCTTCAACAACTCGAACAACTGATCGATTCACTAATTGATCGTAATAATCAATTGCTAACTGATGTTTCAAACTTAAAAGAACAAAATAGCAAACTAGCAGATGAAAACGAACTATTACAGCTAGAAGCTATTGAAAACGAAGAAAAACAAAAAGATGCCAGCACAACTTTATCTGGTCTTCTTGATAAATTACAAAGTGCACAACAGGCTAGCTAATGTCTGAGCTGCAAAACCAGCGGGTCACTGTTGAGTTGCTAGGTCAAGAGCAGCAATTTGCTTGTCCTGAAGGACAAGAAGAGGCACTAATAGCAGCAGCTAAAAACCTTAATGATTTGGTGGAGCAAATGAAACAACGCTCTTCAGTTCGAAATGATCAAAAAGCCTTACTTATGGCAGCGTTAAACTTAAGCCACGAATTGCTAGAAGCAAAAACACAGGCTACAGTTGAGCAGCTGCAACAAGACCAACTCGTTGACAAACTAAGTCAGCATTTGGCAAGTGACCCCACACATCAAAAATAAAAAGCGCAAACTGCGCTTTTTGTTTATTATTAGCATAATTAAATAATAGCGTAGAGACACAGGATGAAGTTAAACCTATCTTATATAATCGCTTCATGTAAATACTTACTACTAGCATGTTCTTTATTTCTCGTAGCGCCAACAACTTATGGCGCAGTCAATTGGGTAACTATTAATGCTAATATCCAATTTTTAGAACAAGAAAAAAAGCTGCGTTTTTACGACTCTAACCAAGTACTTATCGAAGGTGACAAGTGTGCACTACTTGTTGATGCAAGTGGTAATTTTGCTGCTGTGGAACAGCTAGCTAATGACCTAAAAAAACACCTAAAAACACCATTATGCTACTTACTTGCTTCGCATTACCACGATGATCATTTACTCGGTATGGCGGTTATGCAACACTTCTACCCTGATGCAAAACTAATTGTGCATCAGCAAGTAAATAGCGATTTTAATCGCTACCAAAAAGCATTTAATGACCAACTCGATAGTTACGAAAAAAGTATAGAGCTGAGTTACCAACGCTTAGCCGGTATTTCAAAAGCAGAACAAGCACAATGGCGTGAAAAGTTGGAGCTTGCAAAAAAACGCCTTTTTCGCTGGCAAGAATATCAACTAAAGTCGCCAGAAATTATTATTGATGAAAATAAAACACTTGATTTAGGGGGTTTTAAAGTAACCTTAAACGCCCATAAAGCCCACACAAGTGGTGACTTAACACTCACAACTAATAGCGGTCGTGTTTTAATTGGTGGCGACATTGTTGACTGGCTCCCTTATCCTGGGCACGGCGAATTTAAAAGCTGGCAAACGCTGCTTAAACAATACATTGACGATGAAAATCTTGCGCTGATTATACCAGGGCATGGTGGTATACTTGATAGAGCTCAGCTCAAACAGCCGTTAGCATTTCTAACCGCTATTACTGAGCATGTGAACAAAAACAACGATCAAACGATAGAACAACTTGTGTTATCGTTTCCTGAAAAAGTAATGAAACCTTACACAGAAGAATCTTTAAATGCAAAATCGAGCAATTTGTTTTTGCAATCAGGATTAGCTCGCGCGAAAAACGCAAAATAACCCAACACAATGGACTGTGTTAAAATAGTAAAAGGAATTTACAAAAGTGAATATTATGCGCAGCTTGTCTCTCTGTTTTTTAGTTTTATTTCTATTCGGTTGTGAAACAACTGAATCAGAAATTCAAGAAACACCAAAAATATTTACTCACTTTGAGCCAAAACACACTTTTTTAGACAAATCGGATCAACGCATAATTGAAGATGCTCAAGTAAAGCCTCAGAACACAGTATTACTACATAAAAAAGTAAACATTAAAAAACCATCTCCCAAAGCAACTGACTTATGGGTTCACATTGCCGAGAACCTGCATTTTAAAATTGATCAAAACCGAGCTTTAAAGCAACGTATAAATTGGTATTTAAAGCAACCCAATTACTTACGTGCTGTAAACAAACGTGCAGCGCCGTACCTGTATCACATCGTAAAAAAAATTGAGCAAAAGCAATTACCTATGGAGCTCGCATTACTACCATTTGTAGAAAGCGATTTTAGACCAACGATAGCCTCATCACAGCAAGCTGTTGGTGTTTGGCAGTTGGTTGGCGCAACGGCGCATCACTTTGGTGTTAAGTCAGACCAATGGTATGACGGGCGCCAAGACGTACTTGCTTCAACCGATGCTGCACTTGATTACTTAAGTTACTTACATAAACGCTTTGATGGTAATTGGCTACATGCTTTGGCCGCTTATAATAGTGGTGAAGGCCGTGTTAAACGCGCAATCGAAAAAAACAAAAAGCGCGGTAAAAGCACCGATTACTGGTCGCTAAGCCTACCAAAAGAAACCGCTGACTACGTCCCCAAGTTACTCGCTTTAAGCTATTTAGTTAAACACCCACAAAAAGGCATTAAGCGCCCAAAGCTTGCATATAAGCCATTTACAACACAGATGAATATAGGCCAGCAGTTTGACTTTTCAGTTATTGCTAAGCTCTCTGGTATAGGCTCCAAGCAGTTACATGCAATCAATCAGGGGTACTTAAAAAATCAAAGCTCACCTAACGGGCCGCACACTTTACTGCTTCCTATAGGGCAAGAGGCATTATTAAAAAGTCAGTTTTTTAAATCAAACTTTGCTGGAGAGTACATCGTTAAACAAAACGACACGCTTTATGGTATCGCTAAGCGTTTTAGTATGTCGGTAAAAGCTCTAAAACAACTTAATAATAAAAATAATAATTTAATCGGCGTTGGAGAAAAGTTATTAGTTGGACAACCTAAAACTCTGCCAAGCACATTAACTGTTGATTACAAAATTAGCCCTTATTTAGAGCACCAAGAAATTGCGATTCCCACCATTGAAATAGATTACGAAGTTAAGTCAGGCGATAGCCTTTGGAGTATAAGTCAGCTTTATGATGTCCCTCATAGCGACTTGGCAAAATGGAATAAGCTCTCTGCATCAAGCATTTTAAAGCCAGGCACTCAATTAGTGCTGTTTATACCTCAGGCTGAAAAGCAAAAAGCAGCACCAATAAAAAAAGATTTACTGCTAGATTTACAAAAAACACTAAATCAGCCACGTTAAGTTTATAAACAAGTATATTTCGCGTAAAATCAGCCTCAACATAGTCAAATTTAAAGAGATAAGCATGCAAATCAGTAAAAATTCAGCTGTTGAATTTCACTACACACTCAGTGAAGGCACTGAACAAGTAGAAAGCAGCACAAACGAAGCACCACTCACTTACATTCATGGTAGCGAAGGCATGCTTCCTGGTTTAGAAAAAGCACTTGAAGGCAAACAAGCTGGTGAGAAGTTTAGTGTAACGCTAGAGCCAAGTGAATCGTACGGCGAGCGTGTTGATGACTTAATTCAACGCATCCCGCTTAAGCACTTACAAGGCGACGTTAAAGTATGGAAACCAGGTATGACAGCAATGGTAAGTTCTAACCAAGGTCGTCATCAAGTGACTATTGTTAAAGTAGGTCGCTTTAACGCAGATTGTGATTTAAACCACCCATTTGCGGGTAAAACGCTAACATTTGATGTGGAAATCATCTCTGTACGTGAAGCAACAAGTGAAGAAGTTTCTCACGGACATGTGCACGCTGAAGGCGGCTGTGGCCACTCTCACTAATCACCTTTACTAATTAGGATCAAATATGGCTAAAGTTGCTATTGTTACTGGCGGAACAAAAGGCATTGGTTTAGCAGTAATTAAACGCTTGCTAAACAGTGGTTACCAAGTTCATAACCTCGATATAGAGCCTAGTGAATACGGTATATTCCATCAGTGCGATGTCAGTGATGTAACAGCCGTACGTAGCTGTATTAATATTATATACGAGCAATCGCAACGAATAGACGTACTTGTTTCTAATGCAGGAAAGCATTTAAGCGCAAATATACAAAGCACCGACGAGCAAACTCTCGATGCACTGTTTGCGCTTAATGTTAAAGGCGCTTATGCGGCAGTACAAAGTGTATTGCCTAGCATGAAAGCGCAAAATAACGGCGTTATTATATTAGTCGCTTCCGATCAGGCGCTTATAGGTAAGCAAAACTCTTTTGCGTATAACCTGACCAAACACGCCCTTGCCTCTATGGCAAAAACAACAGCGCTTGATTACGCGAGTTTCAATATTAGAGCAAATGCCGTATGCCCTGGCACGATAGAGACCCCGCTATTTCATAACGCAATAGATGCGTACTGTAAAAAAAGTGGTGCAAACAAGGCCGAGATAGTTGCCGAAGAAGCAAGCCTTCAACCGCTTAACCGATTGGGGCAAGCCGACGAAGTTGCCGCTCTTGTGAGCTTTTTAGCAAGCGACGATGCCAGCTTTATTACTGGCAGCCTACAAAGTATTGACGGTGGCTATACTGCCCAATGAGTAAAAAAATAATTGACCCGCATGTCCATTTCTTTAATTTAATTGAGGGTCAGTATTTATGGTTGCAGGGCGCCAATCCGCCAACATGGACAAATTTAGATAAAATAAAACAGCAAATTAGCGCAGAACAACTTATTGAAAGCACTGATTTCGAACTTTCTGGCTTAGTGCATATAGAAGCTGGATTTGATAACAGCGCACCTATTAATGAGTTAAAATGGCTTGATAAACACTTAAGTAATATTGCCTATAAAGCGATTAGCTTTATACAAATTGATCAAGACAGTGAGTCATTTGAACGTACGCTAAAAAACCTTATACACCCAACGTTAGCCGGGATCCGAGATATTACCGAAGGCAATGATGCAGCACGCTTATTAAACAGTTTTTGCTTAGATAATCTTAAAATATTAAGCCACTTGAATCTGCATTTTGAAGCGCAGCTTGAGCTTGAAAATATACCAATAGTAAAAAAATTAGCGTATTACGCGAAGCAACTCCCACATCTACAGATTGTAATTAATCATGCTGGATTACCAAGCAATATAATACTTTGGCAACAAGGTATTGAACTATTAGCCAAAAATTGTAACGTTGCAATTAAGTTTTCAGGGTTTGAGCTTCTGTCGCTAAATAACCAACAGCAAATTACGTGTTTTGATATTATTTTTCAGCATTTTGGTGAGCAACGGATTATGTTTGCCAGTAATTTCCCCGTTTGCCAAATTAACTCCAGCTATAACAATTTATGGCATGCTCATTTGGGGTTGTGTAACAGCGATCACATCTGGCACCATTTAAGCTACAAAAATGCCAAACATCTCTATCTAGTATAAATAAAAACCGCTATATTTACGTAATAGTATAAAAAGCGAGCCTTCACATGTTCATTCCTACGAAGTTAAATATTGCAAAAACCATTCTGCCTTTAACACTTATTAGCATCTTAAGCGCATGTGGCGGTGGCGGAAGTTTAAATGACAGTAATAGTGTCACTCCTATTGGCTCAAATACAACAACTTGGACCGCCAATGAATTTGCTCGCGCTAGTCAATTTAAAGGCCAGTGCCAAGCAAGTGATGAGAAGAACTGGCTACGTTCATGGAGTAACGAAACATACCTTTGGTATGATGAAATTATCGACACTGACCCAGCTCTTACGAGTGGAGTCCTTGATTACTTTGAACAACTAAAAACCAATGAACTCACCGAATCGGGTGCAAAAAAGGATAACTTTCATTTTAATTTACCTACCGATGAGTGGGAACGCCAAAATCAAGCAGGCGTAAGTTATGGCTACGGTTTCAATATAAAAATTCTAGCGTCTAGCGCACCTCGCCAAGCCATAATAAGTTATACGCAGCCCAATACTCCGGCAAGTAACCAAAACCTAACACGTGGATTTGAGTTAGTTGAAGTAGATGGTATTGATTTTGTAAATACCAACTCATCAAATGATGTTAGTGTTATTAATGCAGGTTTATTCCCTACGCAAACAGGTAAAGTAACTGAGTTTGTATTTAAAGATATCAACACCAACGAAAACCGTACTGTTACCCTCACGTCGCAAAATATAACCTCGCAACCGGTAAGTAATGTACGGACTGACTTAGCAAATGGAGAGGTTGGATATTTTCAATTTAATAGCCATAATGCAATTGCTGAAGAGCAACTATACAACGCATTTAACCAACTTGCTGCAAGCGACATTAAAGACTTAGTCATCGATATACGCTATAACGGTGGTGGGCTTTTACAAATGGCAAGCCAAATTGCTTATATGATTGCAGGTAATAGTAATACACAAGGTAAGGTTTTTGAACGTACTATTTTTAACGATAAAAACCCAAATACCAACCCAATAACAGGGCAAGCACTTACCCCAATGTCTTTTACCAATCAATTTGTGGGATTTGAGAGCAACCCAAGTATTACACCGGGTACACCTTTGCCAACACTTAACTTAAATCGTGTATTTGTGCTTACAACCAGCAGCACTTGCTCTGCCAGTGAAGCCATTATTAATGGTCTACGCGGCGCAGATGTAGAGGTGATTCAAGTGGGTTCAGGTACTTGTGGAAAACCATATGGCTTTTACCCAACAGATAATTGCGATACAACTTATTTCACCATTCAATTTACCGGCGAGAACAATAAAGGCTTTGGTGAATTTTCAGATGGTTTTGCACCACAAAATACATTAGATAACGCACTCCAGCCTGTATTAATAGCAGGCTGTGCCGTTGCAGATGATTTTACTACTTCCTTAGGTGATGCTAATGAAGCACTACTCAAAACGGCACTTAGCTATCGCACAACAGAAAGCTGTCCTGCGCCAAGCTCTACCAGTAGCAAGCAGGGTTTTGCTCCATCAATTGTAGATGATTCACCAAAGGTAGAAGATACCCGAGTGCAAACCATGCTTAATCAAAATATTATTCTCAGCGATAACATAAGGTAGGCTATGCAAATGCGTTTACTAATAATCACAGCTATCATAATGTGTACGCTTACTGGGTGCTCAGCACAAAGCTCTGAGTCGACACCTAAGCTGCAACATGCATTATTGGTAGAGCCAAATAGTGAGGCTGTAGCCGAGGTTATAGCTCTACTACTTCATAGTCAGCAGATACAATTAGCTGATGACGTATTTTTAACAAGTAGTACGGTAACGCTCGATAGACTTAATCAAAAAGACACTTTGGGTAACCCGATTATAGGCAAGCAACTCAACATGCCCGATCAATTTGAGTTAATGATTAAAAACGAGCAATGTTTTGTACGTCACCTTGATAGTAAGGCAACCAAAGTCATAAATGATGTTAATTGCCGAGTAAATAACTAGTTTGCTCAATGGCAATTTATGTATAAAAAACGCTATGCTCACTGGAGTATATGTTTTACCTAAGCGCAGGTTATTTAACCTGTAAAACAACTATAATGACATTTATTAACCCTAAAACAGGATATTAAAATGAATAATCTTAGCTTTCGAGTTATTCCTACAGAAAATGGACAATGGAACATTTTTAGCCCTACGGGCGGAGAGAGTGAAAATATTTGTATTGATTATAAAGCATTAAAGGCAGGCCAAGCCGTCAATTTATATTATGAATTGGTTGATTGTCTAGGATGGGAATTCGCTGAAAATGGCACCTATTTCTCTGATGCTAAAGATAATTTTAATTATCAATTAACAAGTATAGTGGCCAATAGCGGTCAATCACTTATAGTGTCTATCTCAAGTATCATTCCTGCCCACGCATTACCTGCTCAGCTAGCAACAGAACTTGCTAACAATCCAGACGAAGCTGTTTCAGGTATGCTAAGTGAGAGCGCAGACTATGAAGTAAACTTCCGTCTTGTCGCTAAAAACACAGCTAATCAAGAACCAACAATGCGTTATTTTTCTCAAGATCCGCGAGTGATTCTTCAAGACATGGAACCACACTAGGAATTTTATGTACAGAGAGAATCATAATTCTCTTTGCCTAAGAGTTTTTGAAACTTACTCTCTGTACATAACGGTTTAAACCAACCAAGTCGATAAAAAGTGGGGCTCCATCCCTTTTTAATACTTTGCTCTACAGATGCAACCGCTGAGTACTTCTCTCCTAAAATGGCCTGAATCATAGCTTTCACAAAGTATACTTCGCTTAATTCAGAACTTTGAGCTAAAGCACGATCGATACTGATCATCGCTTCTTGCCCTTTATTCAAATGAACCTGGGCTTGCGCTTTTTCTAATAATAACTCAACAACTTGTGTATCGTCTGCTATCTGTCGATCTATCTTTTTATAAATATCAAAAGCCAGTTCCTTTTTATCTAACATATATAAAATATCAGCTAGATTGAGCTGTTGCGTACTATTTATAGAGGAGAGTTCTGCTGCCTTTTGGGCATGGTGTAATGCATCTTTTAACTCCCCTTTTAAAGACAACACAATAGAGTAATTTGAATATGTTGATGAAATAGCAGTCCCTGCTGAAATTAATCGCTGGTAGTTAATTTCAGCTTCCGCTAGGTCACCTGATAACAATGAAATATCTGCGAGCGTTTGTAGCGTAATAAAATCATTAGGTGTGTAGGTAAGTATTTTTGATAAATACTCTGCTGCTTTTTGATTATTGCCTTGCATAAGGTGGGCAATAGCTAGATTCCGTGTTGCAACAAGTGTTGGCCTTATTTTATAAGCGAGCTTTGCATGCGTTAAGGAACGCGCTAAATCACCATTTCTTTTATAGTAAATTGCTAGTAATGTTTGTTTTTGAAACTCTTCAAGATCTGACTCCTGAATTTTTTGTATCACAATTTCCGCATTATACTTATCTTTAACATGCTGATGAACTTCTAACATATCAATTAAGTAAGCAGCACTATTACGATAAGTACGAGGTAAAGTATTTAAGGTTTGTTTTAATTTTTTTATAATTTCGGGATCATGTGTTTTATCATACTGACGAAGTACGATTTTACGATACAGTGGATATAGAGGTGTAAACTCGGGACTGTGTAAAATCAAATTCTCAGCATCTGCCATTAAAGATTCCGCATCACGTGAATTATTTGACACTACGCGTACTAAATTCACATATTGATCTAAAAACTCACTCTCTTTTTTTAGTGTTTGCCTACTCGCAACATTACCTGTGTATAATTTTTCAACAAAACTACTCGCTAAATTATAAATTCCCATGTAATTTTCAGTATCACTTGCACTTCTTTCTTCACGAATTAGCGTCGCATTTCCCCCATTCAGTAGGCTTAAGTTGATATCACAAGAAAGTGGAGTGCAATCTAAGTGCGTAACAAGTAATTGATCCGAATTAAGTGCTTGGCCTAAAGTGGCTAAATTTGTGTCTTTGCCTAATAATTTTTGAGTTTGTCGTATTTCAGTTTTTGAGATTAATGCATAATCAGAGTGATTTAATAAGTAATGCGCTATAGCATCATTAATTGCCAAGTTAAGCACTTGCTTTTGAGCATCTAAGAGTTTGGTTGTTTTACTAAATTCGACAGGTAACACTGCAACGTAAGTTTTGGGTTTATTTGCTTGCCAATACCAAATGCTCACACTGAGTAAACTGATGGTAATACATGACAATAATGCAAAAATGCCCCACTTATTCCTTTGTTTGTGTTTGCTAGCTAAATGAATGTCTGCCATAGAAATAGTTTCACTATTACCATTTAACGACAATAAAATACGTTTTAATTCATCAGTAACTTCTACGCAAGATGACGGTCGGTGTTTTACATTATAAGAAAGAAGACGGTTTATAAGTAGCCCCAATGGTTCTGGGATACCCGTAATAGCGCATGCATTAGCGCTGCATTTATTATTTTTTATTTGCTCTGCTATAGACTTATTAGTAAGGTCAGAAGACTGCGCACTATATGGATGTTGATTAGCGAATAATTGATAAGCAATTAATCCAAATGAAAACAAATCACTTCTAAAGTCTAACGGTTGATCATTTAGCTGCTCTGGAGACATTGCTGTTAAACTGCCAAAGCTCATGTTTTCTTCCGATTGCAAAGTATCTTTTATCTGTGAAATACCAAAATCAGCGATTTTAGCTGAACCACTTTCATTGACCAAAACGTTGCTTGGCTTCAAATCAAGGTGCAAAATATTTTGCTGGTGAATGGTTAACAACCCTTCACTTATATCAATTAATAATGCTAGCTTTTCTTGTGCAGTTAATACTTGTTTTTTTAACAAACGTTCAAGTGTTGTACCTTTAACATATTCCATTTCAAGAACCAATTGCTCACCATACTGGATGGTCTTATAAATCTGGACTATGTTTGGATGATTAAAACAAGCTAATAATTTAGCCTCTAATAGTATTTGATCTGTAACTGAAGATGATAAATCGATTACTTTGAGCGCAACTTGGCGATCTAACTTTAAATCAGTAGCAAGGTAGACTTTGCTCATACCTCCTTGTGCTAAAACGTTTAGCTTATGGTAATGCTCTTCTAATTTAAACACACTGCAACTCAATAATATTTACATTTTAATGGTTAGTGTAACTTCAAAGATTAAATAATTACAATCTATTGATATTATTTAAGTATAATAAATTATATCAATAAGAAAAAACGGATGAACCATGGCTGTTTTAAAACATATAGAATCCCAGAGTAAATTCTATTTACGTGCTTTCCACCGCTTTGGTAGATTAGTACACTCTGTAGATACTTTGCTTGATTTTCCTGAAATTACACGTATTCATGCCGTAATTGAATGGCTAAATGAGCAATGGTGTATAAATGATTTAAGCAAAAATGGCGTTTGGTTAAACGATAAAAAAATCAGTAAAAATCAAAATATACCTTTAAAAAAAGGCGATAATATCCGTTTTTCTGAAGTAAATAATGCGGTGTATCAAGTTATTTGCGTCGACCCACCAAGAGACTTATTGTTACCAGAAAATGCCTCGCATGAAGATGTCATTTTTCTAGAGCAATACCATTTTTTACCTGACAATAAGCAACCTGAAGTGATTGTCTTTTTCGACTCACAGCAGCACTGTTGGTATTATGAAACTATGCAAGATCACCTTCTGACCCTAATGAGTGATGGTCAAAATTTATATATCGGCGGAAAAAGTTGGTGCTTATTTCAGGCTGAATCCACCATGCAAGAAAAAACAGTTGAACTCAAAAGACAGCCTAATAATAATTTAGAGTTCATTTTTAGCCTAAGCCTCGATGAAGAATTAGCCGAACTAAAAATCAAAAAAAATAAAGTTACATTAGACTTTGATGTACGTTCTCATCATTATTTAACTTTGCTATTAGCACGATATAAATTAAATGACATGCAAAATAATTTTGAGGCTGATGTACAGGGTTGGGTGCAAGTAAAAAAACTAGCAAAAGATTTAGGCATTAGTGAAAGTCACGTTAATATTCAAATCCATCGCGCACGAAAGCAATTTGTTGAAATACTTAATAATGAAATAATACCCAGTGCATTGATAGAACGTAAACGCGGAAAAGTCCGCTTTGGCGGAAAAACGTTTACTATTTATAAAGGAAAAAAAATAGAGTCTTCAAATTTAGAAAACAATGCAGAGTGAGCAGCAGATCATACAATAAAAAGCACTAGTGACATTTTTAGTAATAAATTAGACCGGCTGAAATAGTCGGTCTAACTTATTTTTAATAGTGTATTTTTTAAAGTGTAATATTATCAATCTCAACGCATTGGCTACTTAATTTCAACTCGCTGAGAGCGCATAACAATCTCGTCATTTAGCTCAATACCCAACCCTGGCTCTTCTGATACTTCAAAGAAGCCGTTTTTAGGCTGTGGATCTTGCAAACATAACTCGCGGTTCCATTTTTTAATCGCATAAGTATGGTGCTCATGAATTAAAAAGTTAGGGATAGCCGTTTCTAAATGCAGTGATGCTGCGGTTGCAACAGGGCCGCCACATACGTGAGCTTGAATTCGCACATCAAAAATATCAGCGTAGTCACATACTTTCTTAGTTTCGGTAAAACCACCGCACAAACCAATATCTGGCTGTAGAACATCAATACTTTGATCTTCTAAATATGGGCGCACTCCCCAGCGGTTATACAGACGTTCGCCACCAGCGATAGGCACATTAACTTTATCTGCTACTTTTGCGTGTAATGAGTGGTTTAGGTAGTTAACTGGCTCTTCAAAGTACATACAGTCAAATTCTTCTGCAATTTCACCCAACTGAATGGCTGTTGTCACGCCTGGTAAACTGTGGCATTCAAAAATAATATCCACTTCATCGCCTACTGCTTCGCGAATAGCTTGCATGCGCGCACGGTATAACTTCATTTCAGTACGTGAGATTATTTTTGTACGATCGTAATAAGTATTGCCGTCTTTATCGTACTGAATTGGATCTACTTTAACTGCATCATAGCCTTCGGCCATCGCTTTTAAAGCCGCTTCTGCATATTCTTGCGGCTGTACTAGCGCTTTAAATTCGCTATCCCAGTCAAACTGTAATTGCGATGCATATGTACGTAGTTTGTCGTTAACTTTACCGCCTAATAATTGATATACAGGTAAACCAAGCGCTTTACCTTTAATATCCCAAAGCGCGGTATCAATTGCGCTCATTGCAGCATATACAACTGGTCCGCCGCCTAAACCCCAAAAGCTCTCACGTAACATACGTGACCATAGTTTTTCTGTTTGAAAAGGGTCGTGGCCGATTAAAAAGGCGTCGGCCATTTCTTTAATCATAGCAGCGGCTGCACTGTGGCCTAAATCGTAAGCAAGGCCTGCCTCGCCAACACCACTAATACCTTCGTCAGTATGAATACGTACAAATACAGGTGTCCAAGAAGGCCTATCAGGACAGTGAATATCAAATACTTCAACGCGATTTACTTTCATTAAAATTCCTTATTAACCGCTATGGGTTATTTTGCAAAACTAGAGTCAAGTCGGTACGCTTTACGCAACATCGCAGGCCACGCAAGTTGCCCGCCAGTGCTACCGCTGTGTACTACGTTTGCTTGATTATAAATATTGTCGATTATAGGCTGCGGCACTTCAATAACCTCTTGCGAGCTTGATTGTAGCGCTAATTGAATTTCGCATGCGCGCTGTAAATCATAAAAGCGCATAAACGCATCGCCTACCGTTGGGCCTACCGTTAAGCCACCGTGGTTTACCAATAACATATGGTTAGTGCTGCCCAAATCATCTTGCAGTACTTTTCGTTCATCGTCGTTTACTGCAAGCCCTTCGTAGCCATGATAAGAAAGCGATGGCAGTGAAAACATTGAATATTGGCTAAGTGGTAACAAACCATTTTTTTGTGTAGCGACTGCGATTGTTTCTTTAGTATGAAGGTGAATAACACAATGAGCGTCTTCGCGTACCTCGTGAATCGCACTGTGAATAGTAAAACCAGCTGGATTAATACTAAATGGCGTATCGTCAATAATGTTGCCGTCTAAGTCGACCTTCACTAAATTAGAGGCAGTTACTTCATCAAAGGTTAAACCAAAGGCATTCACTAAGTAGTGGTCGGTGCCAGGCAAACGTGCTGATAAATGCGTATAGATTAAATCCCCCCAACGAAAGTGCTCTACCAGTCTATAACATGCGGCTAAATCAACACGAAGTTGCCACTCTTGTGCTGATACTTTATTTTTTAAATCGAGTTGGGGTAAATCAAACATAATAAGCCTTTTAAAACGTACATTATCAATCTGTACGAACAGATGTTTAGAAGTCTAAAGCAGTCTCTATTTTATAGCAAACACCAAACAAAACAGCCACACTATTGTGTGGCTGTTTATAAAGCTAAAATACCAATTGCATTCAAATGGTATAACTGCGTAAATTATTTTACGTTAGCGAGGTAATCTGCAATTGCGTCAAACTCTTCATCTGTTACCGTTGCAACCATTGCTTTCATGGCCATGGTCATACCGTTGTTACGTGCACCTGATTTAATGTCTTTCATTTGCGCTACTAAGTAGTCTTTATTTTGACCATTTAGCTTAGGGTACATACCCATAATTGGTGCTTTACCTTCA
This sequence comes from Pseudoalteromonas sp. S3431, assembly GCF_000690035.1. Lineage (NCBI taxonomy): Bacteria > Pseudomonadati > Pseudomonadota > Gammaproteobacteria > Alteromonadales > Pseudoalteromonadaceae > Pseudoalteromonas > Pseudoalteromonas sp. S3431. Next base: position 39,628 of record NZ_JJNY01000012.1, on the reverse strand, counting down.
GCGCCATGACAGGTTTGACAATTTTTAGCGGTATAAAGTGCAGCGCCATCAGCAGCAGCTGCATTAAACGAAAAGCTTGCAGCTAAAGTAATACCTGCACCTAATAGTAGTGTTTTCATCTTGCTCATTGTATTTACTCTTCTTTTTTGACGGTTAGAAAAAAACTGTTCTATTGATTGTAGTAAACAATCAAATAAAAAGCATACGTACGAAACGACGCTAGACGATCAACTTAACCAAAAACTGCTAACCCGTTTCTACTCGTTTATCTATCTTAACAAACAAAAATGAGCTTCCCCTTAATAACTTATTACCAAACTATATCATCTGGTACTTCAAAGTCTGCATATGGGTCGTCTTCATCTTTTGGCTTGTTTTCAGGCTCTACATGAAAAACAATATACTTTTCGTCAACTTCAGCCACTTTACGCGCAGGTTCATCGTCTAAAACGTAAAATTGCCCTTCTAGTACACAGATAGCTAAACGACCACCCGATAACGCTTTTTGCGTTTTCTCGTTGACATCGATATTTTTTACTTTGTTTTGATAAGTAAAATTAAACGTGCGCTCACCACGAATAGCGTCTTGGTTGTGATGCTCTAAAATTTGTTTAACACGCGCTTCTTGTTCGCGCTGCTTTAAGCTAACTTGGCGTGTTTGGTTAAGCTCTTCAGCCTTTTTTTGCTGCTCTAGCTTGGTTTGTTGGATGTGCTTTTGCAGATCACTTGGGTTACTAGTAGCCCCTTTCTTTTGCTTTTTTTGTTGCTTACGTTTTTCTGATTTAGCAACTTTAGCATTATGCGATGTTGTTAATCCTGCTTGAAGCAATTGGTCTTGTAATGAACCCATGGCTTTGTTCCACTAAAAACTAATATTAAGGTTATTTTAATCACCAACGAGTCTAAATAACAGCGCTATCGACATTAATCTAACAAACTAGTTAAAACAAACCATGATATAGCGCAAAGAGCGTGCTTTTAATTATGAATTAAAAGCAATTTTTAATACAATGCCACCTAACCAATCAGCAAATGTACAAGGCATATAATGCGTTTACCTCACCTACTCGTTTGCTCGGTATTTATATTTTTTGTACTTTATGCGCCACAGCCCTTACTCAGTCTTTTTGCGAATGAGTTTAATGTAGCCCCTGCGGTAGCTGGCAGCTTAATGACCGCAACTATGCTGCCCTTGGCCATTGCACCACTTGTTTATGGTGTACTTTTAGCAAAACGCAACCCATTACTCGTATTGCGTATTGCAATGGTATTTTTAGGACTTAGTAGCCTGCTTTTCATTTATGTACCGAGCTTTGAACTTTTGCTCTTGGTTAGATTTCTACAAGGTTTAACGCTTCCAGCAGCTTTAACAGCAATGACCAGCTATATAGGCATGAGCTACAGCGCAGATGCCCTTCAAAAAAATATGACTCTGTATATTGGTAGCAGTATAGTTGGAGGTTACTTTGGCCGCGTACTCGCTGCTTTGTTTAGCGATTTGTGGCATTGGCAAAGTTTTTATTATGTTATTGCTTTTATGCTTATTTTTTTGGCTTTAACAATTAAGCATTCTCGCTTTTCAAACCCAACTACACCGTCGCAGCTCTCCCCTCTAGATTACCTTAAACAACTTAAAGAAGGTGCTGTACTTAAAGTGTATGGCGCCGTTTTTTGTATGTTTTTTTGTTTCGCTGCGCTACTTAATTACTTACCGTTTATATTACAAAACACGTTTTTAATTACCAATACTCGTGACATAGGTTTAGTTTACAGTGGTTATTTAATTGGTGCTCTCGCCTCTATTACTGCACCTTGGTTGCTTAAAAAAACAACTTCAGCTTGGCATCTTTTAGTCGCTGTATTTAGTTTTTATAGTGTGAGTATTATTTTATTAATGAGCCACCAACTTAGCTTATTTTTAATCGCATTTACTTTGTTTTGTGGGGCAATGTTTGTAATCCATTCAACTGCAGCGCCGCTCGTTAACAAAATAAGTAAAGCCCCACCAAGCGTAACCAATGGCGGGTATGTATCATTTTATTACAGTGGTGGTGCATTAGGGTCGTTATTACCCGGTGTGGTATACCAACATTATGGGCAAACAGCGTTTATGTTTACGCTGCTTGCGGTTTGCTTATGCGGTTTATCGTTAATTGTGTGGGCTTATTTTGAGGGTAAAAATACAACTCGCGGTTGATGCTTTGTGTAATTAAAAAAAGTTTCTAAGTCAGCCTTGCTAAGCAACCATGTTTGGGTATTTTCAAATGGATGACAATGGAACAAATCGCCACCCCAAATATCTTGGTCAACCCATAAGCTCACTTCGTTTTGCTTATCATTTAAAAGAGCCAACATAGATACACACCCAGGAGCCACTTTTAAATATTTAGCTAGCCGCTCACTTGATGCAAACCCTAAGCGTGAAAGACCTTGCTGCTTTGACAATACCTTTAAGTCGAGTTGTTTATCGTGCGCTGTAATAACTAAAAAATGTCGCTTACCCTCATTGTCACGTAAAAATAAATTTTTAAGACGTGTACCTGGGCGCTCAATCATAAACTCATCAGCCGCTAAGCTAGTATGCAGCGGCGGATGCTCTATTACATCGTAATTAATATCTAGGTGCGCTAAAAGCTCTGCTAACTTAGTTTTATCAGCCAACATATTACAAACAACGTCCTCTTAATTGCACACTCAAATCTCGCCATATAACGTCATTGACTTCGTGTTCGTTATCGCAATACTGACGCTCTTTTAGCTCTTGATTTAATAACTCAACAGCTTGGTCTTCTAGCTGTAACTTTAAAACACTCGACTCTTCAAAATGCTCTTGCTCAATATATTGCTTAACCTCACCACGACTTGGTCTGTTATTAGGACCACGGTCAAGATTAAAGTTTTCACGATGCTTAGCTTTTACTGAAACAACATAAGCAAAAATTTTATTACCTTGCGCACCTTTTTTTTCATGAAACTGTTTGTTGTTTATTTCAAAAGGAGGCCCGTCACTTGACGCACAACCTGCGAGTAAAACCATCATCACTAGAACACTTTTTTTCATGTTTTTTGTCGTTTTAGTTTGTAATTAAGCCGAGTCTATCAAAATTTGTCATAAACAGTAAAAATTAGCGAAAAAATACTTGACCAAATTTATAAAAAAATTTAAAGTTCGTCCCGCTTGGAACTCAGCAGCCAAGTAATTACGTAAATCGTAATTTAGGAATGTGGGGCTATAGCTCAGCTGGGAGAGCGCCTGCCTTGCACGCAGGAGGTCAGCAGTTCGATCCTGCTTAGCTCCACCACTTTCCTACCTCCTCATCAAAAACCAAAAATTATTTTTTCGTAGTGTTAATTACTTTCTTTTCTAACTAATTTTTATAACTTTCAACTTGAGTCTTTACAACTTATTAGCTATATATAATGTCATATGTATTAATGCTTTAGGCTTATCATGGACACCCCTAAGCGCTCAACGTTAAAAAAACTTGCTGTTATTGGTTTGACTGCTGGCGCGATTACGCATGCTCCTTATGTTTTTGCCCGAAAAAAAGTCACTTTAAGAGTCCTTGGTACACATGTCACATTACAAGATGCTATTCGAAAACAAGCGATGAGCGACTTGGGTATTAATATCGAATTTACACCCGCAGGCAGTGCAGCCGTTTTACAAAGAGCGTCAATGGCCCCAAGCTCCTTTGATCTATACGAACAATGGTCAAATAGCATAAATGTGCTGTGGAATGCAGGCTCTATACAGCCAATAGAAAAAAAACGACTCACTTACTTTAATGAAATTAACAACCTCACTAAAACTGGAAAGCTCACCGAAAATGCAAATATTGGTGCAGGCGATGCTCCGTATAAATTATTAAATGTCCAACCCGATGGTACATTAAGCGAGCACGAAAGCGATCACATAAGCTTTTTGCCTTATGTGCACAATGTTGACTCTTTTGGTTACAACACTGATTTCATCAAACCAGGTATAGCTTACGAAACAGAAAGCTGGAGTTGGCTATTAGATGATACGAACCGAGGAAAAGTAGCCATTGTAAATGCCCCTACTATCGGATTATTCGATTTGGCCTTAGCTGCACAAAGCAAAGGCCTCATAAAATTTAATAATATCGGTTCAATAACGCGTTCAGAAATGGATCGACTCTTTAGTATATTACTTGATTTTAAACGCCAAGGTCACTTTAGTGGTTACTGGAACTCTGTGCCAGAATCAATCGAGTTTATGAAGAGCAAACGTGCGCATATAGAGAGCATGTTCTCACCAGCAGTAGCCGCGCTTAATAGCCAAGGTGTTAATGTGCGCTTTGCCGCTCCAAAAGAGGGTTACAGAGGCTGGCACGGTGTGATGTGCTTATCGTCACAAACACAAAATAGCGTTAAAGATGCTGCTTACGATTATATGAATTGGTGGTTATCAGGTTGGCCGGGGGCTTTTATAGCTCGTCAAGGTTATTACATTAGCAACCCTGAACGCTCAAAGCCACTACTGAGTTCTTCTGAATGGGACTACTGGTACGATGGTAAAGCAACTGAAATAGACTTACGAAATACCAACGGTGATATAACGATAAAAGCAGGAGAGGAACGAAATGGAGGTAGTTATCTCAAACGTTTCAGTAATGTTGCAGTATGGAACAGTGTTATGCCAACCTACGATTACAGTTTGCAAAAATGGCATGAGTTAATTAGTCGCTAATGAAAATTCGTTCGATAAAATCAAAAATAATTTTAGCTTTGTGCTTACTTATGAGCTTATTAGTACTGCAAAGCTATTTATTTAATTATTCACAAAAATCATTATTAAACTTACAAAAAGCACAACACAATGCACTGATGCAAAATGAAAGTGTAACGCGTTTAGAAAACGATGTTATTTCACTGCAAAGTCAGGCGATTGCTTATGTTGATAAAGCAAATCAAAATACAATCGAAAAATTCGACCTTTATTTAAATGAAGCAAATAAAAACCTCAATCTCTTAAAAAGCAATTCTGTAGAGCATTCTTTAGAGTATCAAAGTGCACTAAACAGACTTGGTGACTACCTAAGTAACTATCAAGACACGTTCAATCAAATTGTGATGAATCGAACTAAACGAGAGCAACTTTACATAACGCAATTTAAACAACCTATTACAGATCTAAAAATACAGATAACGAAATTAGAAACGCAAGCTTCCCCTAAAAGCAAAGCTATTTTTAGCGATATATTGCTTACTATAAGCAACCTAGAGCACGCGGTAGTAAGTTACCTGTATAAACCTAATTTTGACGAAGCACAAAATGTTAATAAAAACCTTGAGCATTTACACTCAAAATTAGCGAAAGCACCTAGCATAAGCAGTGTCTCCATGAACACGATTACAAACTTAAAGAAAGCCTACAGCCAATTAATGCTGCTGACACGTAGCTACACTTTTTCGATTAATGTTGTGCTTACTGGTATTGAAAACGAATTACTCTATTTAGCTAATCAAGTCAAAAAAACTGAAAAACTGAAATTTAATGAAACTGAAAAACAGCTCAGCTCCCACCTAATAAGCTACACAGAACAAGCGAATTTATTCGCTTTATTAATTACGATTATTGTTATATCAGTCGGCTACTTTATTTTTAGATCGGTCATTAAACCAATTACTCAGTTAACCACTTTACTAAACGATATGAGTAATGAAAAACAAGTTACGCTCAATAAAAACCATCATAATCAAAGCGAGATATCCGCAGTAATAAAAGCAGCAAATATGTTGTATCAAAAAAATCAGCAAACCAAAGAGTTACTGATTGAAACGCAGGCGTTAAATATCCAAATGGAGACTATGAACAAAGAGCTTACAGTTGCGATAGCACAAGCCGAAAGTGCTAACAAAACAAAAAGTGACTTTGTGGCAAATATGAGTCACGAGCTGCGAACACCAATGAATGGCGTATTAGGTATGCTACAGCTTTTAAGAGACAGTACTTTACCTACTAAACAGCAACATTACGCAGACAAAGCATATTCAAGTGCACATAATTTACTGCATATCCTGAATAATATTTTAGATTTTTCTAAACTTGAATCAAAAAAAATAAAAATAGAAGAAATACCATTTACTCTCGACTCTATTGTAAAAAACACGGGCAATTTATTTAAAGATACCGCGAATCAAAAAGGCTTAGCACTTGAATTCAATCTACATGCTGACCCACATTTAGAGCTGATAGGGGATCCATTTCATCTGAACCAAATCATCAATAATTGCGTCGGAAACGCAATAAAATTCACTGAACATGGGAAAATTCATTTAATTGTAGAAACAATATCCCAACAAAAAAACATAATTGATTTAAGGTTTTGTATTAAAGATACAGGCGTAGGAATTGAACCTGAACAGGTCGAGAAAGTATTTAACTCTTTTTATCAAGGTGATGCTTCTATTACTCGCAAATACGGTGGCACGGGGCTTGGGTTAACTATTAGCCAACAATTTACAAAAGTACTCGGTGGAAAAATTCAAATTCGAAGCGAAAAAGATAAAGGCAGTGAGTTTTATTTCACCTTACCATTTAAACTTTCACCACAACACAGACAAAAAAAACGAGCCTTACTCATTACGCCACAAAAAGAACAAGCTGCCCAACTTGTGTCTTTACTCAGCAGTGTTGGAATAACACCCGAAACAACAGAAGAGCCGCTACGCGCTCTCGCTAAAATATCTCAACCAAGCTCTCCTTTTGATATTGTCATTTTGTCATTGACGCAAGAAGAAGCCAAAAACAGTATTATTCTTCAAAAACTCACTGAAAGCAGTCAGCTATCTAAAAACAATTTAAAAATCATCATAATAATTACGGATACCGATCAGCCTCACACCCAGCCAACACAAAAAAATGTACATATTATAAATAACAGTTACAAACAGTCGGATATCTTAAAATTACTTGCATCTGAAAGCAAAGCAAGCATCACCCCAAAGCCTGATAACTTGATTAAATTTACTGGTATAAAAGCACTCATTGTTGACGATAACCCTCTGAATATAGAAATCACCTCTGCAATGTTAAAAAAATTAGATCTAGACATTGTAACGGCAATGAACGGGCTGGAAGCCGTTGAGTGTGTTAAAAACAATATATTCGACATTATTTTTATGGATATTCAAATGCCAGTAATGGATGGTATTTTAGCCACCAGTAAAATTAGAGAAAATGGTGAAACGCTACCAATAGTTGCATTAACCGCGGCAGTACTTCCTGAGGATAAAAAGGCAGCTATTGATGCAGGTATGAATGACTTTTTAACCAAGCCCCTCATTTTTGATATGCTATTTCAAAGCCTTGAAAAGAATTTATCAACGCCCCAAAGTGGTTTACTCATTAATATCCCTCTAGCACTTGATAACTTAGATAATAATGAACGTTTGCTAAATAAATTGATTACACAGTTCGCGATAGACTATGAAAACTTTATTGTAAAGTTTCAAAAGCTACAAGAAACTAATAATAATATTGAACTTGCCCGCCATGTTCATGCAATAAAGGGTTTAGCGGGCACTTTAGGATTAGAAGTTTTAGAGCAGCTAGCTAAAAAAATTGAATCTCAAATACGTAATAAAGAAGTTGTTTCATTTTCACTGTTTAGTGAGCAATTTGTAATTACTTTGCATGCAATTAAACAGTATCTAACAACTCAACGCCTTAGCGAAGATGTCAGTTTAGAGGGCAATGAAAATGCAAGCGAACTTACAACCCTTATTGATAAAATTTATGAATTAACAATTAACTCAAAGCCAATTCCTAGCGGCTTAGTAAGAAGCTTAAATGGCTTCACTTTGAAATCTCCCCATCCTTTACTCGGACTTAAGTCGGCAATAAATCAATTTGACTATCAATTAGTATTAGAGTTGATAAGCCAATTTCGTGATGACAATTTAAATTAGCCAAGCGTAAAAAACTAAGCTAGATTAGATATTAAAGACTCAAAAGGATTGAATGTGCATTCGATGTATCCGGCTAAAAATACTAGTGAAGCTCAAGATAAAAAACAAAAACCTTTAGTGCTAATTGTTGATGATGAGCCAAACAATCTTCATGTACTAGTTGAAGGGTTACTTGCTGACTATGACGTTAGAGTATCTATTAGCGGCGAACAAGCCCTAGCTTTTATAGAATCAACACGCCCCGATTTAATTTTGCTTGATATAATGATGCCGGGTATGGATGGCTATGAAGTATGTGAAATATTAAAATCACGCCAAAATACCAAAGGAATCCCCATTATTTTTGTGACAGCACTGACCACTGAAGACTCAGAAGAACATGGGTTTGAATTAGGTGCTATTGATTATATCCACAAGCCTTATAAACTTGCTTTAGTAAGAGCCAGGATTCGTACTCACATAACATCTCAGGGTATGTTAGACCGACTTATAGAGAAGAACTTTGACCTGCACGATAAGCTCCTTGAAATAGAATCTCTAGCACAAGAATTAAGTGAAAGAGAAGAGGAGCTTAAGCAATTATCATCTAAACAAAAGCTTTTCTATCAGGCGTTGGTGAGTACTGCCGATGGTGTTGTTATTACTGATTCCGATGGTAAAATAATTGCTGTTAACCCTTCCTTTTGCCGTATCACAGGCTTTACTGAAGCCGAAGCGCTAGATATTAAGTTACATAAACTAAAACAAAATAACCAAGCAGGTATAAGCTTCAATAATGTTTGGCAACACGCTAACAAAGCCGGTTATTGGAGCGGAGAGCTCGTTACGCGTCGTAAAAATGGTGAGCTATACCCTGAATTACTGACACTAAGTATGGTAAAAGGTGAACAAGACACAAATATTCATTTCATTGGTGTATTTAGTGATATTTCGAGTTTGAAAGTAACCCAAGAACGCATTGACTACCTTACTTGGCATGACGAGCTAACCGCTTTACCTAACCGAAACGGTTTTCTAAAGCAGCTAGAACAACAATTACAGCGATGTTCTTTAGACAATAACTACGCTTATATTTATATAATAGACATAGACAGCTTTCACTCAATTAATGATGGCCTTGGTTTGTTAGCAGGCGACAAAGTTCTTAAAGAACTTGCCAATCGTATCCATAATAAACTTGATAAAAAAGACGTTATTGCACGCTTAGGCAGCGATGAATTTGCCGCTTTGAGTAGTGTTGACAAAGGCGTTGGTCGACTAAGATCACAAGAAATTGCAGAACATAAGGCACAAGAGTTATTAAGAGTTATTAACGAGCCTTTCATAATTGATGATCAACAAATAAGTATTACAATTAGCATCGGCACCTATATTTTCCCTAGAGAAGATCAGTGGGAAAATGCGATTGAAACGATCAGAAACTGCGAAGCTGCTTGTTATAAAGCAAAAGAAAAAGGCGGTAATAGAGTCACTTTCTTTGATAACTCTTTTGGTGAACAGGCAAAGCGCCGCTTTGAAATTGAACAAGACTTACGAAAAGCAATATCGCAAAATGAATTAACACTTTATGTTCAGTCTCAATTTGATAGTCAGCAAAAGTTAAAAGGTGGCGAAGTGCTCTTACGGTGGATGCATCCTGAGAAAGGCTTTATTAGCCCCGCTGAGTTTATTCCTATTGCTGAAGAGTCAGACATTATTTATGAACTAGACTCATGGGTACTTACAAATTCTTTGTCGCTTATTCAACAGTTAGATGATCGTCATTCAACACTGAGCTTATCGGTAAATATTAGTGGTAGACACTTTCATGAAGCACGTTTCCTATCATTATTAAAAACTAAAATAGAGTTTTACGAAATAAAACCAAACCAGTTAACTATCGAAATTATTGAAGGCACCTTACTCAATCACATAGAGTCCGCCATTGAGGCGGTACAATACCTAAAAAACTTAGGTGTTCGTGTATCCATTGATGACTTTGGTACGGGTTATTCAAGCCTTACCTACCTCAAACAATTGCCTATTCAAGAATTGAAGATAGACCGCTCATTTGTGTTTGATGCGCCGACTGATAACAACGATAAATTAATTATTGATATGATTGTTAGCTTAGGAAAGCTATTTCAGTTGAAAGTTGTTGCCGAAGGAGTAGAGAATCAGTCCCACTTTGATTTATTCCAAGAGTACCCTGAAGTAATTATGCAAGGCTATCATTTGCATAAGCCAGAACCAGCAAGTGATTGGATAAAAAAATTAAAATAAACCACAAATACAGCAAAGCCGAGCAATGCTCGGCTTTATTACTTACATCGTTAATTTATTCACGAACTTGGCCTTCGCCATTTACTAAGTACTTCTCAGTAGTGAGTGATTCAAGCCCCATTGGACCGTATGCATGAAGCTTGGAGGTCGCTATACCAATCTCCGCACCCAGACCCAATTGTGAGCCATCAGAAAAGCGAGATGACGCGTTAACCATTACTACAGAAGCATCAACACTGCGTTGAAATAACTCTGCGGCAGTTTGATTTTTAGTACAAATCACTTCGGTGTGGTTTGAACCGAACTGTGCAATATGCTCAACTGCTGCCGTAAAGCTTGGAACAACGCGAATAGCAATTTCTAAATCTAGATACTCTTCACCAAATTCATCATCAGCTAAAACGGTTGCGTTATCAAAATATTTAGCTGCAAAACTGTCTGCATTTATTTTCACACCTTCTTGGCGTAATACGACTGCACACAGATTTAAAAACTCATCTGCCACATCTTGATGAACAACTAAGCCCTCTAGTGCATTACAAACACCGGTACGCTGCGTTTTACCATTAAGTAGTAAGTTAAGGGCTACTTCTAGATCTGCATCTTTATCCACATATAGATGACAAACACCTTTGTAATGCTGAATTACAGGAATCGTACTGTTTTCAGTAACAAAGTTGATTAAGCCTTCGCCGCCACGTGGAATAATTAAATCAATACTTTCGCGTTGCTGCATTAACTCCATTAATAGCGCACGATCTGGATCTGGAATCACTGAAATAAGTGATACTGGTAAGTTATGCTTTTCAAGTACGCTATGCATCACACTTGCGATAGCTTGTGAACTTCTAAGTGCTTCTTTACCGCCACGTAAAATTACGCCATTACCTGATTTAAAACATAATGCACCAGCGTCTGCTGTCACATTCGGGCGTGCTTCGTAAATCATACATACAACGCCAAGAGGTACGCGCATTTTACGAATTTTGATACCGTTTGGACGCTCGGTAATATCTCGTAGCTGACCAACAGGATCATCAAGGCTTACTATAACTTCAATGCCTTGTGCCATTGATTCAATACGCTCATCGTTTAACGTTAAGCGGTCGATCATTGAGGCAGCTAAGTTATTGTCGCGTGCTGCGCTTAAATCACTTTCATTTTCTTTTATTATAAATGCTTTTTGCTCTCTTAATGCCGCTGCCATTTCAACTAATACTTGGTTTTTAGTCTCGGTATCGAGTAAAGCAAGTGTATGTGCAGCTTTAGCTGCCTGACGTGAAATGTCCGTAATTAAACTCATGACTTCTCCAATAATGCGATATGTTTTTCAGATATAACTGGTCCAATTGAATCCTGCATTTTTTCGCTGAATTCACTCTGTTCGTTGTCTGCAATAAAGTTTAACAAACAGCTACTATAATTTGCGGTCGCTTTAGCTAGACGCGTACCGTCTTCACTTCGTACTAAAATGGTATCACCGATAGCAAATTCACCGTGTACTTCAACGATCTCATCGCCGCGAATACACCCAGTTTCACCTTCTAATGACTCATCAAACGACCCATCAACAACAACTTCACCTTGCTCGTTTGCTGTATGTGTCATCCAATGTACAGAATCTTGCATTGGCTTTTCGTATGGCGAAAAAATAGTACCTGGATTTTCTCCAGCTAATAATCGAGTAAATGTTTCTTCTTTAAAGCCATTAATAATATAAGTGGCTATACCGTGTGATGTTGCCTTTTCCGCAGCCTCTATTTTAGTTTTCATACCACCTGTGCCTACAGCACTCGTAGCACATCCTGCCATAGCATAAATAGATTCATCAATTGATTTTATTTCAGGTAATAAAACAGCATCGTCGTGCAAATTAGGATTTTTATCATATAACCCATCAACATCCGAAAAAATCAGTAAAGCATCTGCATCTGCTGCAGCGGCAACCATAGCGGATAAATTATCGTTATCACCTACTCGTAAATCGTCTGTTGTCACAGCATCATTTTCATTGATGATTGGTAGCACACCGTGCTCAAGTAACGTAAATACGGTTTCCCGAATACTTTGATAACGCTCATGATCACGTAAGTCACCATGAGTTAGTAGTAATTGCGCAGATGGAAAGTCGAAAAAACGGTCCCACATGGCAATCATTTCTGTTTGGCCTGCTGCCGCCATTGCCTTTTTCATTACAACTGAACGTGGTTTATCTGATGGAAACAAGTGCGCGCCAGCCGCTACCGAACCAGACGAAACCAGGATCACCTCAATACCACGCGCACGGCAACGAACAATAAACTGTGCGATGGTTAATATATAACGTGAACGGCAGCCATCGTGATCCGGTGCAATTAAAGCGCTGCCTACTTTAAGTACAATGCGTCGCCAATTTAACTTTTGCATAAATGCTCAACTTTCCATTTTATTTGCGCTCACTACTCGTGAGCTAAAACTAAGTAGCTAGGTATAAAACCTTGCTTCGAATTTATTTATCGTTTGACAGCACTTTTAAACGCACACAAAAAGGCCAAATCTAAAACGTTGTTTTAAATTTAAGCTCAGATATAAAGTAGCACCCACCCAGTGTTATGAGCAGTACCAATAAGAAAGTTTAAAAGTGTTGTTTATGCATCGCTGTAAAAAGCTGTGTGTGGCTTTTCTATTAACAACATACATAGAGCCTCTAGAGTCTGATACACCAACAGATAGGGTGAAGACTCAAGGACCGAGATTTAATCGCCACGATGGGGATTAAATATTGAAAAGTAATAGTTCAACTCAAACCTTTATTTGTTAAATAAAATAAACAAACTTGTCCAGTAAAACCATACTTAAGAATTCGGAAAATAAAATTTTAACGTTCAGATACTAATTTAGTATTCAAAACATGATTATAAGCAGTAAAAATGACCGTAGTATTAACGCTCAACTATTTCAACCAACAATCTTAATTAGATAACTAATAATTCGAACTCAAAGTATAATACGCTAAATTACATAGTAAGATCAAGGCTAAAATTCAAACAGAGCTATTACACATTGATAATAAAATATATATTTTCATTATAAATCAACAAGATAATAGTAGTTAATGTGCTTTTATAAAGTCTTTGCATCCAAGAACCAAAATTAAAGATCACTAATCTTTTATTAGCAGCTAAAATTGATTAGTAATATTTGAATTTCCCGTGTATACCCCTGTATTAATAATTAACAAAAGTTATACTTTTAAAATATATCGTCATAAATAAGGAATTCTTAATCTATGTCAGCAATTTATATAGCCGGTATCGCACTTTGCTCTGTACTTGCCCAGTGGGTCGCGTGGGCATTTAGAGTACCCGCTATTCTTTTTTTATTGCTTACTGGTCTTTTACTTGGGCCATTTAGTGGTGTTTTAGACCCTGATGCATTGTTAGGTGATTTACTGTTTCCAGTTGTATCACTAAGCGTTGCAATCATTTTATTTGAAGGTTCTCTTACTCTGCATTTCAGAGAATTAAAAGGGATTGGAAAAGTTGTAAGAAACCTTTGCTCAATCGGCATGCTTACTACCTGTATTATTATTAGCCTAAGCGCCTATTGGTTACTTGAGCTTAATTGGCGTGTAGCTGCAGTCTTAGGTGCAGTGTTAGTTGTAACAGGCCCTACTGTGATAGCACCGCTATTAAACTCAATGCGCCCAACACAAGACATTGACCGCATACTACGCTGGGAAGGTATTGTAATAGACCCAATCGGCGCATTGTTTGCTGTATTAGTATTTGAAGCCGTAATGCTTGTAGGCCAAGGCGAAGTATTTAGCCACACTATTATTGCTTTAGTTAAAACCCTCGGCGTTGGTTTAAGTATTGGTGTTGCTGCAGGCTGGCTAACAACACTATTAATGCGCCGCGAATGGCTACCATTTGAATTACATAAGTTTGGAATTTTAGCGTTAGTACTCATTAGTTTTTCTGTATCAAACTATTTAAGCCATGAATCGGGTCTTTTAGCTGTGACAGTATTTGGCATTTGGCTTGCTAACCAAGACGATTTAGAAATAGATTCTGTACTGGAGTTCAAAGAAGACTTGTCGATGATATTAATATCAACGCTGTTTATTTTACTTGCAGCACGCTTACAGCTCTCTGATTTAATGATGCTCGACAGCGATGTATTTATATTTTTAGCCATCGTACTTTTTGTTGCACGCCCATTATGTATTGCTATTTCGACCTTTGGTACTGACCTACCAATGAAGTCTCGCTTGGTACTTGCTTGGATAGCTCCACGCGGTATAGTCGCCGCTGCCGTTGGATCGGTATTTGCGCTTAGTATGATGGAGTCTGGTGTTGCTGATGCTGAAAAAATGGTACCTCTTATATTTACAGTAATTATAATTACCGTTGTACTACAGAGCTTAACTGCGATTCCTGTTGCTAAACTTTTAGGTGTACGCCAACCGTCGCCTAATACGATTTTGATTATTGGTGCAAACCATGTTGCACGTGCCATTGGCCGAGGCTTAAAAGATCAAAATATTCCTGTTCATTTATCAGACCCAGCATGGGAAAACTGTAGAATGGCACGTATGGATGGCTTAGCGTGTTATTACGGTAACCCGCAATCGGAGCACGCCGAACGCTATTTACCACTAACTACTATTCGCAGTGTACTAGCACTCTCACCTAATCGTCATCACAACGCGTTGGGCGTCCAATATTTTTCTCACTTACTTAATGAGAAAAATGTATTCTCATTGCGCTCTTCAACGTCGCACGCAAAAGCAAATAAAGACAGCGCAACGTTTTTATCACGACAAATACTTTTTGGTGACGAAGGGTCATATGCACGCTTAAGCAGCATTATAGCTAAAGGTGGTAAAGTTAGTTCAACACGTATTTCTGATGAATTTAGCTGGGAGCAATATCTAGAAATGAACCCTGAGGCTATACCACTGTTTATTCTCATTGGTGATAAAGACAGTGATGAGGATACACCAATTAAGCTCAGACCGTTTACAATCAACATGGAAAAACCGCCGCAAGAAGGCGAACGCGTTGTTGCATTACAGCCGCCTAAAATGTCAGTTTTAAAAGACCCGCAAACAAAGGCTAAAGAAGACAGTTAAATACTTTTACAGTCTGTAAAAACTAAAAAACCCTAACTTAAAAAGTTAGGGTTTTGTTTTTTAAAGCCATTAAATAGGAAGACGAGCTCGAGCAACCACACTTGCTGGCATTTTTTCAGCTAATTGAGTAAGTGATTGTTCAATTTTTTGATGGGTTGCTTTATCTGCTACCATAGAGTTAAACAACCATCGATACGCATCTTCAAAGTCTCGTGGACTACCAAAGCCATCATTAAATAATTTAACCAAGCGCAACTGAGCTTTTAAATTGCCTTGCGATGAAGCTTCACGTAAATACGTAATTGCCATCGCTTTATCTTGTTGCACTAATCGGCCAGTGTCGTAGTAACGTCCTAGTTGCTCTAATGCTGCCGCTAAGCCCTGCTGAGCAGCTTTACGCATATAATACACACCTAACTCTACATTTCGATCAACGCATACGTTATAAGCCAGCATATCGCCATATAAAAACTGATAAGACGGTAACGCCATTTTATTGGCTCGTGCTTCTATATCTTGCACTAACTGGCAATCATCAGCCTTTACGCGCTGTAAATGGACATTTTTATTTATCAATGCAATCAACTCAGGCTCAGTGTACAACGGCACAGCAGCAGATGTTTCCTCAGCTAAGCTATTGCCACTTATGAGTAAAGAGAGTGATGTTAGCGATATTGCCAACATTGAATTACAAAATAATAAACGCATATTCGCCACATATAAAAATGATATCTACAAAATACTATACAAAGATCGTTCCAAAGTGAATTTTAGGCACAAAAAAAGCTGCACTAGGCAGCTTTTTTTAATCTAATAGTAATTACGCAAACGGGTTGCGAAGTACCATAGTCTCTACACGATCAGGACCTGTAGAAATAATATCAATTGGAACACCCGTAATTTCTTCAATACGCTTGATGTAGTCAATTGCAGCTTTTGGTAAACCGTCAAGACTTGTTACACCAACTGTGTTCTCTGACCAACCTGGCATCTCTTCGTATACTGGTGTTACTTTATCGTAACCTTCAGCTGCTAATGGTGTTACGTTAGTAACTGTACCATCTTCGAGCTTGTAACCAATACAGATTTTAAGTGTTTCTAAACCATCTAAAACGTCAAGCTTAGTTAAACAAAAACCTGAAATACTGTTGATTTGAACTGCACGGCGCATAGCCACTGCATCTAACCAACCAGTACGACGAAGTCGACCTGTTGTTGCACCAAACTCATGGCCTTTATCGCCTAAATGCTTACCAACTGGATCTTGTTTATCAAGACCATCGTAAAGTTCTGTAGGGAAAGGACCTGAACCAACACGTGTCGTGTACGCTTTAATAATACCTAGAACGTAATCAAGGTTTAATGGACCAAAACCTGCACCCGTCGCAACGCCACCAGCGGTAGTATTTGAAGACGTTACATAAGGGTAAGTACCGTGATCGATATCAAGTAACGTACCTTGTGCACCTTCAAATAAAATGTTTTCGCCTGCTAAACGCGTTTGATCTAAAAGCTCAGTTACATCTACAACCATTGCTTTTAAGATATCAGCAACAGCCATTGCATCATCAAACGTTTTTTGGAAATCTACAGCATCTACTTTGTAGTAGTTAACTAAAGTGAAGTTATGGTATTCAAGAACTTCTTTTAATTTAGTTGCAAATAATTCCGGATTAAACAAGTCACCTACACGTAAACCACGGCGCGCCACTTTATCTTCGTACGCTGGACCGATACCACGGCCGGTAGTTCCAATTGGCTTATCGCCACGAGCAGTTTCGCGGGCTACATCTAATGCAACATGGAAAGGCAAGATTAGTGGACATGCTTCGCTTATTAAAAGACGCTCGCGTACTGGTACGCCGCGCTCTTCAAGCATGCCAATTTCTCTCATTAGCGCTTCTGGTGATAAAACTACACCATTACCAATCACACATTTAACATTGTCACGTAATACACCCGATGGAATAAGGTGTAGAACCGTCTTTTCACCTTCGATAACTAAAGTATGACCCGCATTGTGGCCACCTTGATAACGAACTACTAAAGATGCTTTGTCCGTAAGGAGGTCAACTACCTTACCCTTACCTTCGTCACCCCATTGGGTGCCTAATACAACAACGTTTTTACCCATTGTAAATTCACTTAGAGAAAATTAGGACGAGATTTTACCAGAAAACTAAAGTAAAGATCACCCCTGTTCAGCTTATTTTTTCCGCGTAGTTTTTTTTAAACCTAAACGATAGCTAATAACCACATAAATAACAGTAATTTAAACTATTAAATACCCATTAACAAAAAGCCCCGCAAATGCGAGGCTTTTAACTTTTAAATACTTAATGTAAAGCTTATTGAGCTTTAGCACCTTTCATATATTGGAAGAAGTCGCTATCTGGTGAAAGCACCATAACGTCTTGCTTATTTTTAAAAGTCTTTTTATATGCTTCTAGCGAGCGTACAAAACTAAAGAACTCAGGGTCTTTATTATATGCATTTGCATAAATCCCAGCAGCGTCTGCATCACCTTGACCACGTACAGAACGAGAATTACGCTCTGCATCAGCAAGCATAACCGTTACACGGCGATCGACACCAGCACGAATAGTTTCAGCTTTTTCTTGACCTTCAGAACGATGCTCTTTTGCAACGGCAGTACGCTCAGCGCGCATACGTTGATAAATAGAGCTACTGACCTCTTGAGGTAAGTTGATTTGCTTAACACGCACATCAAGTACTTCAATACCTAACTCGCGTGCACTTTCAGAAGCTTGTACTAACGCCTCTTCCATTAACTCGCTACGCTCACCTGATACAATTTCGCGAATAGTTCGCGTACCAAAGTTAGTACGCAAGCCATTATTTACTTTTTGTTCAAGTAACGTTTCAGCATATTGCTTATCGCCACGAGCACGTAAGTAAAAAGTGCTAAAATCGTTTACACGCCATTTTACAAATGAATCAACAATTAAGTCTTTCTTTTCACTTGTAACAAAGCGGTCTGGCGTACCATCTAATGTTTGAATACGCGCATCAATACGTCGTACTTGGCTAAAAAACGGTACTTTAAAGTGTAAACCAGGGCTGTAAACAACAGCACTGTCTTCACTGTCTTTTTGTACTTTGCTAAATAGCAAAACAATTGCTTTTTGCCCTTCAGGTACAACAAAAACTGACGAGAAAGACATCACAATGGCAGCTAATAGTATTACTAAACTAAAGTTTTTCATTATGCTTATCTCCCTTCATTAAAGCGATCATTGTTAAAGCGGTCATTACCACCATTAACAGTGCTATTGCGTGATGTATTCACTTTATTACGTAAATCTTGAATATCACTTGAGCTTGGTAGAGCAACACGTGTTGCTGTGCCTTGCTTATCCATGATCTTATCAAGCGGTAAATAAATCATGTTATTACCACCTTTCACATCAACCAATACTTTAGAACTACTCCCTAGCACTTCTTCCATTGCATCAATGTATAAGCGCTCACGAGTAACTTCTTTAGCTGCTTGATATTCAGGTAATAACTTTTCAAACCGAGCCACTTCACCCTGTGCTTCTAAAGTTATACGCTCTTGGTAACCTTCAGCTTCCTGCGTCATACGTGTTACTTGACCACGTGCACGAGGCTCAATTTCACGGGCGTAGGCCTCTGCTTCACGAATGAAACGTTCTTCATCTTCTTGTGCAGCAATTGCATCATCAAATGCATCTTTAACTTCAGTTGGCGGACGAGAATCTTTAAAGTTAACGTCAGTTACAATTAAACCCAAGTTATATGGTTCGATAATCTTATTAAGCTCATCCCATGTATTTTGACGAACAACCTCACGACCATTAGTCAAAACTTGGTCCATTTTGGCATGGCCCACAACATAGCGCAGTGCGCTATCTAATGCTTCTTCTAAGCTGCTATCAGCATTAGTTACACTAAATTTGTAAAGGTATGGGTCAATAACTCGGTATTGCACCTGAAACTCAACGCTTACTACGTTTTCGTCTTCAGTTAACATAAAGCCAGTAGCTGATAGTGAACGAACTGCTTCAATATCGACTGGGATCACTGTTTCAATAAACGTCATTTTCCAACGCAGACCTGGATCTGCAATTCGGTCATATTTGCCAAATTGAAGAACCACACCACGCTCGGCTTCTTTTACCGTGTAAATACCACTTAACGCCCATACAATAACGGCGATAATAAGTATAAATGAAATACCGGCTCCGCCAAGTCCACCACCGCTACCATTGCCGGATTTTTTCCCGCCAAATAAGCCGCCGAACTTGTTACTAAATTTACGGAACACCTCGTCTAAATCAGGTGGGCCTTGATCACGTCCGCCTTTATTATTCCACGGATCTTTGTCATTGCCATTATTACCCGGTTCATTCCAGGCCATAGCTATACTCCATTGTTATCTAAATAAATTAGGAAATTGTGTTAAATCTAACAAATCTACCGCGTTTCTCATACAAAAACCGACATTTAAACGTCAATTTTTAATTACGGCTGATAAAACCAGCAATTTCAGGACCAAATTCTTTAATTAAACGATTCCACTCAACCATAGGCATTCTAACATCTAACAGCCAATTACCTTGATCATCAAATCGCTCTTCATGCACTGCGTTTAAACTAAATAATGCAGCCCTTAGGCGACCATACAATGGCGTAAGAAATAAGGTTTCGTTAAACATTTTCTTAGCAAGTAACTCACTAATGGCCTCACTAAGTAATTCACAGCCTTCACCAGTCTGGGCGCTAAGCCACACCCTTATAGGTTGTCCTTCGTCATCGCGATCAATACGGGGAGCTGCGTTATCTAGCGCATCAATTTTATTATAAATTAATAGCTGTGGTACTTCATCGGCTTCAATTTCTTTAAGCACCGATTGTACTTGTTCAATATTTTCTTGAAGACGAGAGTCTGCTGCGTCAATTACATGTAGCTGTAAATCAGCTTCACGAGTTTCAGTAAGCGTTGCTTTAAAAGCCGCGACTAAGTCATGCGGTAAATGACGAATAAAACCAACCGTATCCGCTAAAATAACGGGGCCAACATCACCTAATTCAAGCTTGCGTAAAGTTGGATCAAGCGTTGCAAACAACTGATCGGCCGCATATACGTCTGAGTGTGTAATACGATTAAATAACGTAGATTTACCCGCATTCGTGTAACCCACTAACGATACAGTAGGTATTTCATTACGTGTACGAGCTCGCCTACCTTGTTCGCGCTGTACAGCTACTTTAGCCAAACGCGCACGAATATTTTGAATACGAGCACGAAGTAATCGTCTGTCGGTTTCAAGTTGGGTTTCACCTGGCCCACGCAAGCCAATCCCGCCTTTTTGACGTTCAAGATGGGTCCAGCCTCGAATTAATCGAGTTGACATATGGCGAAGTTGTGCCAATTCAACCTGCAGCTTACCTTCATGGGTACGTGCACGTTGGGCAAAAATATCAAGAATTAGCGTCGTTCTATCAAGTACACGACACTCACAAACGCGTTCTAAGTTACGCTCTTGTGACGGTCTGAGTTGATGATTAAAAATAACGACATCTGCATTGTGGATTTTGACAATTTCAGCTATTTCTTCTGCTTTACCGGTACCGACGAATAGTTTCGGATGTGGTGCTTGACGGCTGCCTTGCACAACCGCCAAACTACTAACACCAGCAGAGGATACCAACATTTCTAATTCATGAAGATCTTCACGATCTCCTTCTTTAGGTAAGTCGATATGAACTAAAATTGCCTGTTCGCCGGATTCATAGCGGTCAAACAAGCATTACGCTCCTAATTAAAAGTTTCCAGCTTCTGGCTCTTCAGTGCTCTCATCCCCTTGAACACCTTGGAAGTTGACTGCGCGAGCAGGTACAACTGTTGAAATTGCGTGTTTATACACCATTTGGTTTACAGTGTTTTCAAGTAAAATAACAAATTGGTCAAATGACTGAATTTTACCTTGTAATTTTATGCCATTTACCAAAAAGATTGATACTGGAATGCGCTCACGACGTAGTGCATTCAAAAATGGGTCTTGTAACGATTGGCCTTTTGCCATGTTATTATTCCTTCGTTCTAGGTGTTATTATAATTAAGTGGCTGAACTTATTTAACAAAGCTAAATTTTGTTCAACTACTACTAGCTTAGCGAACTTACTACACGATGCAAGTTTTCTTCATCACCTGTTGTTAACCAAGTAACATCAGGCCAGCTTCTCAACCAAGTTAATTGACGTTTGGCCAATTGACGTGTAGCAGCGATGCCGCGAAAAACCATTTCATCATGGTCTATCTCACCCGCAAGGTAATCCCACATTTGTCTATAACCTACACAACGAATAGAAGGCATATTGGGGTGTAAATCCTTACGTAGATATAGGGTCGAAACTTCATTTTCAAACCCCTGATCAATCATTATTTTAAACCTTTCTTCAATTCGCGCATGTAATTCACTGCGTTCTTGCGGTGCAATCGCAAATTGATGAAAATTATAAGGTAAAGGTGGCTGTTTTTGCTTTTGCAACTCAGTCATGGTTTTACCAGTTAATCGGTAAACTTCTAAAGCGCGATTAATTCTTTGTGAATCATTTTCACTCATTTTTTCAGCTGCTTTAGGGTCAACTTTAGCTAATTCTTTATATAAATGAGGCCAGCCAAATTCTTTAGCTTGTGCTTCTAATTCTGCTCTTATTACTGCATCTGCTTCAGGCAAAGGCGATAAACCATCAATTAAAGATTTGAAGTACAACATTGTACCCCCAACCAATACAGGCACTTTACCTTGTCTATGGAATTCGTCAATTTTTTGCACTGCATCGCGCCTAAAATCTGCAACTGAATACGTTTCACTCGGGTCAAGTAGATCAATTAAATGATGTGGAGCTTTAACAAGTTCTTCTGCATCGGGTTTTGCAGTTCCAATGTTCATATCTTTATACACTAACGCTGAATCAACGCTGATTATTTCTGTATTTAAATGCTCGCACAGTGAGATAGCCAATGCTGTTTTACCAGCAGCAGTTGGACCCATTAAAAATATAACTGGTAAATTACTCAACACTGATACCTTAATCTAATTGCGTTAAATAGTGATTTAACTCTATTTTAACTGCTTTTTCGCGTAAGCGTTCAATAGTTTGCGGATTATTTTGTAAGCGTATTTGTTGCGCTAAAAATACATTGCTCAAATAAAATCGAGTTGGTACACATTTCATCTGCCACGCTAACCAGTTCTCTATATTTTCGAGTCCCGCTTTACATGCGTCAAGCAGCTCACCTATTGCTGTACTTACATCAAGTAAATATAAACACGCTGGTAATTTTTTAACCATTACAAACTGTTTTTCTATTACGAGTTCAAAACCAAGTAATGTAAACCACGATTGCTGAGCCTTTATAAGCAAGCAATCTTCTTTGTCTAGGCTTACCCGCACAGGTAACAAAAGGGCTTTCCCTTCTAAACTTCCGAACTCTTTAATTTGATTATGCCAATCATCAACTAATGCATATTTAAAATGTGAGCAATACAATTGCTGCTCTGCACTAAATACACACACACCTTCATTAACACTAATGATAGAAACAATCTGTAAAGTATTATGTGTTTGTGCTGGCTCTAACGGCTGTTGTACAGCAGGTATGTTTACTGCATTGTCAAAATGCGCAGCGTGTTGCTCACTCACACCTTGATAAAATGCATTTACATCATGATGATTCGCACTTGATGTAGCGCGATATGTCCCACTCCCCACGCCACTTCGTGTGCCTGATGACGAACTACCTGTCGTTCCAGAATAAGAAGGCTGTAGTTGCGATTTAGGGTAATCAAATACTCCATTGCTCTCTATATTATTACCGCTACTATCTGTTGGGCTTGTGAACACAGAAGAAAATTCAGTTTCAGTGCTTACTGACTCGCTAACAAACTCACCTTGCAAAGGTACTACAACTTGCTTAATAGCTTGCAATATAAAATCATGAATTAATCGCCCTTGATGAAAACGCACTTCATGCTTAGCAGGGTGAACATTTACATCGACCTGTCGTGGGTCAATATCAATATAAATAACAAACCCAGGTAGCTCTTGCGTCCCACTCACCTCTTCAAACGCTTGGCGTATCGCATGTAAAATAAGCTTATCGCGCATCATGCGATTATTCACATAAGTGTACTGAGTAGTATTCGCTGAGCCTACAGGCAGCACCCAACCATGCAACTGTAAACCGCCTTCTCCTGATTGAATATGCAAACCTTGCTCGGCAAAGGCCTTACCTGCAACTTGTGCTACGCGTGTTATAGCCTGAGAGGGATCTGTTTTGGCACGATACTGCCTTACTACTTTTTCGTTGTGAGTTAGTGTAATAGAGACATCAAAGCGACTAAGCGCAATACGCTTTATCAACTCATCAATATGGCTGAATTCAGTTTTTTCGGTGCGTAAAAATTTACGACGTGCTGGGGTGTTAAAAAATAAATCTTTTACTTCAATGGTTGTGCCATCGGGGTGCGCTACTGGCTTTACTTGCACGGCCATGTCGCGGCCTTCTGCAAAAGCTTGCCAAGCTGCTTCTTGCTCTTTTGGTTTTGAGCTCAGCGTTAAACGCGACACAGAACTAATTGACGCAAGTGCTTCCCCTCTAAAGCCAAGTGAGCAAATGTTTTCAAGGTCATCAAGTGATTTTAATTTACTTGTTGCGTGGCGAGAAAGCGCGAGCGTTAGCTCATCTTTACTTATCCCAGCGCCATTATCACGAATACGAATAAGCTTATGGCCGCCGCGCTCTATATCTATTTGAATACGGTTAGCACCAGCATCTAAACTATTTTCGACTAGCTCTTTTACTACCGACGCTGGACGCTCGACCACTTCGCCTGCAGCTATTTGGTTGGCTAAACGCGCGGGTAATATTTCAATATTCATGGAACTTCCTAGCAAACATTGCGCTGATAATAATGACTAACTTTGCGGTATATCAAGCTCTTGCCCAATAAATAAAGTATTAGAGCTTAGTTTATTAACTTGCTTTAATTTACTGACCGTAATGCCATAACGACTTGCCAACATACTCAAAGACTCTCCAGGGCGTACTTTATGTTTTGTTGGGTATTGCGACTTTAATTTGGCAAATAAAGAATCATCAGGTGGATTTTTTAAATAATAATTTTTAATTGAAGTAAATATCGCTTTAGCTAAACGCTCTTGATGATTAGCGCTTTTAAGTAATTTTTCTTCTCGCGGGTTAGATATAAACCCCGTTTCTACCAAAATAGATGGAATGTCTGGTGACTTAAGTACAGCAAGGCTCGCGTGTTGCGGATCTTTTTTATGCAGTTTGGCAACTTTACGCAACTCTTTAACCACCTCGTCGGCTACACTTAAGCCAGTTTTCATCGAGTGGTCCATCGACATATCAAGCAATGCTTGTGCTAGATATTTTTCATTAGCGGCATCTTTCATTACATCAGCAGCACCACCTAAAAGCTCAGAGTGCTTTTCTTTATCTTCTATCCATTTACCTATTTCTGAATTAGCACGCCTTAGTGATAACACCCAAACAGAGGCACCATTTGGTCCTGGGCTTGTAAATGCATCTGCATGAATAGAAACAAAAAAATCGGCCTTTTTTTCACGCGCTCGATTAGTACGCGTATTGAGTTTTACAAAATAATCACCGCTTCGTACCATACGTGAAATCATACCGCGCTCACCGTCGATCATGCGCTCTAATCGCTTTGCTATTTGCAATGTGACTGTTTTTTCGTACGTGCCTGATGGACCTATGGAGCCAGGATCTTCGCCGCCATGGCCAGCATCAATTGCAATAACAATGTCGCGTTCTTGACTTAATTGGCGATTTTTAGCCGCTGTTTGTGCAGGTGATACAACAGTTTTTGCTTGGCTCTTATTATATAAATCAACAACGAGTCTATTTTTATAAGGACCAGTAGGTGCTAAAGCAAACACAACAGGCTTTACTGGTGCGTTTAATTCAAACACTAACCGTACACTGTGCTTATTTTTAGGTTTTGAGTAGCGTAGCTTGCTCACTATTTGATGTTTTGGTGGTACACCTGGCAGTATTTTTAACTCGCTAGTATTTTCTAAATCGACCACTAAGCGGCTAGGGTTTTTTAGCATAAAATAACTAAAGTCGGGCTTGTCATTTAAATCAAACACCACACGCGTACTGTCTGGAGATGGCCATACACGTACGCTATTAATAGTATTTTTCGCCCACAGCGGCAGGCTTATGGTAATAACCATAAGGTAAATAAAGAGTTTAACTGCACCTCGACTCATTTGATAATTACTGCCTTCACTAATTTATTGTTTTTTATTTAGTTTTTCGACAATTGCTACACCGCGATCACTCGCACTATTAATAACAATTTTACGTTCGTTACCCACATAGCTTAGGGTAATATCTAAATCAGGCACAGGAATAAATTCGCCACCTTTTTCAGGCCATTCAACAACACAAATTGCATTTGCTGAAAAATAATCGCGTATTCCCATGTATTCGAGTTCTTCAGGGTCGCCTAAACGGTATAAATCAAAATGATAAACATTTGCTTGTTCAAGCTCATAAGGTTCTACTAACGTATATGTGGGGCTTTTAACCTTACCAGTATGGCCAAAGCCTTGCACTACGCCACGGGTAAACGTGGTTTTACCAGCTCCTAAATCGCCATGTAAATAAATCACCGCACCTTGCTCTATAATAGCTGCAACTTGGTTCCCCATAGTAACGGTTGCCACTTCATCATTTAGGTGTGATTCAAAACTACGCGTCATTACTACCTCAAAAATTTACTTAAAAGCGCATGTTTGCCAATCATACCAGAATATTTATTTAAGGCGATAAATTGCAGTTTCAGGCATAAAAAAACCGGCCTAAGCCGGTTTTTAAAACGCTAGAATTATAACCCTAATTTTTTCTCAAGATAGTGGATGTTAGTGCCACCATTTTGGAAGTTTTCATCTGCAAGAATTCTCTTATGCAAAGGAGTATTAGTTTTAATTCCGTCAATTACTAGCTCGTTAAGTGCATTGCGCGCGCGAGCAATAGCTACGTCACGGTTTTCACCGTAAGTAATTAGCTTACCAATCATTGAATCGTAATGTGGTGGAACCGTATAGTCAGCGTAAATATGGCTGTCCCAACGAATACCTAAACCACCCGCTGGATGGAAACGGGTAATTTTACCCGGTGACGGGATAAACGTTTCAGGATCTTCAGCATTAATACGGCACTCAATAGCATGACCACGAATAACAACATCGTCTTGAGTGAATGATAACGGTTGACCCGCTGCAATTTTTAACTGCTCTTTCACTAAATCGATACCAGTAACCATTTCAGTAACAGGGTGTTCAACCTGAATACGTGTATTCATTTCGATGAAGTAAAATTCGCCGTTTTCGTATAAAAACTCAAACGTACCTGCACCACGGTATCCAATTTCGATACATGCACGTGTACAGCGCTCGCCAATGAATTTACGCGTTTCAGCAGTAATTCCTGGTGCTGGCGCTTCTTCAACTACTTTTTGGTGACGACGTTGCATAGAACAGTCACGTTCACCTAAATGAACTGCATTACCTTGGCCGTCAGCTAATACTTGAACTTCGATATGGCGTGGGTTTTCAAGGAATTTTTCCATGTAAACCATACTATTACCAAAGAATTGCTTAGCTTCTTGCTGTGTTAATGCAATTGAATCAATAAGTTCAGCTTCGCTGCGAACAACACGCATACCACGACCACCACCGCCACCAGCAGCTTTGATGATTACCGGGTAACCGATACGCTTAGCGATTTGCATGTTGCGTTCTTTATCATCTGATACTGGGCCGTCAGAGCCTGGAACACATGGAACGCCTGCTTTACGCATTGCTGCGATAGCAGACACTTTATCACCCATAAGGCGAATAGTGTCGCCACGAGGGCCAATAAATACAAAACCACTTTGCTCAACTTGGTCGGCAAAATCAGCATTTTCTGCAAGGAAACCGTAACCAGGATGAATCGCTACAGCGTCAGTTATTTCAGCCGCAGCAATAATGCGCGGAATATCTAAATAACTTTCAGTTGCTGAAGGTCTCCCAATACAGATGGTTTCATCTGCAAGCAATACATGCTTAAGATCGCGATCTGCCGTTGAATGCACAGCAACCGTTTTGATCCCAAGCTCTTTGCAGGCGCGCAATATACGAAGTGCAATTTCACCTCGGTTTGCAATGACTACTTTATCTAACATTAGAGTTGGCCTTTTAGGTTACGCTATTATTCAATGATGAATAGAGGTTGATCAAATTCTATTGGCTCGCCATTTTCAGCTAAGATAGCTCTTACTGTACCGGCTTTATCTGACTCAATTTGGTTCATCATTTTCATAGCTTCGATAATACAAAGCGTATCGCCAACTTTAACTTGCTGACCAACTTCTACATACGCTGGAGCTTCAGGAGACGCTGCTGCATAGAAAGATCCAACCATTGGTGATTTAACTTGATGGCCAGTAGGTTCTGCTGGAGCTGCTGCTTCAACTGCTACAGGAGCTGCTGCAACTGGAGCTGGGGCTGCTGGCGCCGGTGCATATTGCTGTGGAGCAAATTGCGGGTAACCAGGGCCTGCGCTCATGTTGTTACGGTTAATACGTACTGATTCTTCACCTTCAGTGATTTCTAGCTCAGCAATACCTGATTCTTCTACTAATTCGATAAGCTTCTTTATCTTGCGAATATCCATTACACGACCCGCCTGTTAGTTTGTGTGTTAATTTAAAATTAAATTGCGTTTTGCAACCGGTTAACTGCTGCATTTAATGCTGCGTGATAACCCATTGCACCTAATCCACATATCACGCCTTGTGCCACATCAGAAAAATACGAATGATGACGAAAGGCTTCACGTGCGTGCACGTTACTTAAGTGCACCTCAAAAAACGGAATATCAACACTTAACAGTGCATCACGTAATGCGACGCTAGTATGCGTAAATGCAGCTGGGTTGATAATTATGTAATCAACCGCTTGCCAAGCATCGTGAATTCGTTCGATGAGTACTTGCTCACTATTACTTTGAAAATGCGTTAACTTAACATCTAGACTATCAGCAGCACTGGTTAGTTCGTTCATAATCTCACTGAGCGTCTGAAAACCGTATTTGTCCGGTTCACGTTTGCCAAGCATGTTTAAATTTGGACCATTTATAACTAAAAGGTTAAATTTTGCAGCCATAATACGCGATATATCCTATAAGTAATGAGTTAAGCGGTTACTAACTAATTTTTCACTTTTAAGTAAGTAAAAAAAGCAATGTAGCAACAAATTCTCACGTTAACCAACTATTATAGTGATTTCGATGTAAATAGCAGCAAAATACTGGTCCAATCTCTGTTTTGGGAACGGATAACTAGGAGGTAGTCGTAAGCCACTTGGTATATCCAAGTGGCTCTATTGCACTATTATTGTGCGCTGGCGCGCACTGTAGCAAGGTGTTTAGCAAAATCTTCTGCGTTTAAAAAGCCGGTTACACGTTGTGTAGTTAGCTCTTTACCTTGGGTGTTAAAAAACAAAATACTAGGTAAACCAAACACGGTGTACTCTTCCATTAACTCAATTGTTTTATTGTCACTGTTAGTTAAATCAACTTGAATTAGCTGATAATGGCTAAATTCACTTTGCACTTTGGCATCTGGAAACGTGTAATGCTCAAACTCTTTACACGCCACACACCAGTCGGCATATAAGTCGACCATAACCATTCGACCTTCATTACTCGCTTGCGCTACGGCTTCTTTTAGCTCAGCTAAATCCGCCACCTTTTTAAACTCATTACTTTGCGAGCTTACTTGCATAGCTTGTACTGGCCAAAAGTAGTTTTTAGTTAACGTAAACCCTGTCATAACTAATAGCGTTGCAGCAAACCATAATGCAGTTTTTAACTTGCTTTGTGTTTGGCTACTTTGCCAGTGATGTAGATAAAGTGCCGTTGCTAATGCAAGCACACCTGCCATTAATAATATAATGTCGGCGCTGATTAGGCGCTCAAGTAATATAAGCGGCACAACAAGCATTACAAAGCCAAACAAGGTTTTAACTTGCTCCATCCAACCACCTGCTTTAGGAAGCAACTTACCGCCAGATGTACCAAGTAATAAAAGTGGTAACCCCATACCTAAACTAAGCACGTATAGTGTTAAACCACCTACTAAGTAATCACCACTTTGCGCAACAAATAAGAGCGCCGCCGACAGTGGCGCAGTAGTACACGGTGATGCAATTAGCCCCGACAGTACGCCCATTAAAAATACGCCAACGTAGTTGCCGCCTTTTTGATTGTTACTTACTTGGGTTAGCTTGCTCATCATACTGCTTGGCAATTTAATTTCGTACCAACCAAACATCGACATAGCCAATAATACAAATAGTAAACTAAAGCTAACTAATACAAATGGATGCTGTAAATACCCCTGCACTTGCCCACCAAGTGCAGCAACAACTAAACCTAATGCCGCATAGGTAACTGCCATTCCCTGAATGTATACAAACGACAACGCAAACGCTTTTTTAGTTGAAAGGTTTTGCTGACCCGCAATTAAGCTCGACAAAATAGGAAACATTGGAAATACGCAAGGCGTAAAAGCAAGGCCTACACCAACAACAAAAAATATAAGTAAATTAGTTATTAAGCCCTGACTTGCTAATTGCTCAGTAAAAGTAAGGTCTTTTTCGGTATCATCCGAATTTGTTGTAGGTTCAGTAGCTGGCTCGTTGAGTGCCGCAAATGTACTTTGCGCAGTTGCTGCTTCATCTGTAGTGTTATTTTGGTCTACATTTTTAACCTGTGCACCACTAATAACACTAAGTGGGATGCTGATTACTTCTGGTGGATAGCAAAGCCCTGCTTTTGCACAGCCTTGGTAACGAACTTTAACCACAGCGCCTTCGGTTACATTACTTAGCTTACTAATAACACTCGCGGAATTAAAAAAAACCTCTGTTTTACCAAAAAATTCATCTTCAATAATTTCGCCACGGCCAGAGTCGCCTACTTGAATGTTTGCACCTTTGGCGATAATTTCTATTTTCTTTTTATATAAATAATAGTCTGGCGCTATATCCCAACCTACAAACAAGGTGCTGCCTTGCTGATCAAAGTCAAACATAAACGCTTGGTCTACAGGTAAAAAAGTCTGTTGCGGAGGCCCAAGGAGATCACCAAGCACATTATTAGTTGTAGCCTTTACAGGCGCAGTTAATAGCGTTACCAATAATAAAAAGAAAAAACGCATTAATTCAGTACCTCATCCATCCAATTAAAATATGCTAAGTTTCCAGTTGCAACATCAATAACTTGTATCTCTGGAACTTCATAACTATGCATTGCTTTTATTGTTACAAACACATCGTTCATTTTGTCTGATTTCGTTTTTATAAGTAGTTTAGTTTCAGTCGCTTCAGCCACTTCGCCTTCCCACATATAAATAGATTCCACATTGGGTAAAATATTTACACAAGCAGCAAGCTTTTGCTCAACTAATGCCCTTGCAAGTATACGTGCTTCGTCTTCGTCTTTGCAGATCGTGAAAATCAGTTTAAATTGCGTAGTCATTGTGAACCTTTACTTATTTAACAGTGTCTAGCTTCATAGTATCTGATAGCCGATACAATGTGTAGACGCTTAAATATCAGTAAAATGACTATACCTATGCCCTAACCTTGAAAAGAGACCTCGTCACCCTCATTTATATTTCATCAACTCTTTTGAGTGTCATTATTTAGAGAGCGTTATGTTTAGATTTTTATTTGTGTTGTTTATCATCGTGCCTATTATCGAAATCGCCTTACTAATTCAAGTAAGCGACGTAATTGGTGGGTTTGCAACAATCGCACTTGTTGTTATTACTGCTATTTTAGGTGCCAAAATGGTTAAACAACAAGGTATGAGTGCACTACAAAATGTGCAAACGCAAATGGCACAAGGGCAAATGCCAGCTAAAGAATTATTTACCGGAATATGTGTGGTCATTGCAGGTGTATTACTACTTACTCCTGGCATTATGACTGACGTATTTGGGCTACTATTATTAACCCCTGCCATTCGTAACAAATTGGCAGCAGGCCTTGCTAGCCAAGCAACTGTTAGAATGAGCGCAGGCATGCAACAAGGGCCATCACCGTTTGCTCAACAACCACATTCACCGCGTGAACAGCAGCAAATGGACCAGCCGACCACTATTGATGGTGAATATGAGCGAAAAGATTAAAAATTTATCGTTTTTTCTCTTGGAATTTTTCACTCTACCCCCATTAATGAATGCAAATTAGAAAAGCTTTTTTCTGTACTGTTCAGAAACTGTTAGGAGAACTAAAAAACATGAACATTCGTCCTTTACAAGATCGCGTAATCGTTAAACGTCTAGAAGAAGAAACAAAATCTGCTGGCGGTATTGTATTAACTGGCTCTGCAGCTGAAAAATCAACTCGCGGAGAAGTTGTAGCCGTAGGTAATGGTCGCGTTTTAGAAAACGGTGACGTGAGAGCGTTAGAAGTTAAAGCCGGTGACACTGTGTTATTTGGCTCATATGTTGAAAAAGTTGAAAAGATCGAAGGTCAAGAGTACCTGATCATGCGTGAAGATAATATTTTAGGCATTGTAGGCTAAACCTACTTTTCGTTTATAAACATTTAAGAATTTAGAGGAATTTAAAACATGGCAGCAAAAGAAGTACTTTTTGCAGGTGACGCACGCGCTAAAATGCTAACTGGCGTAAACATCCTGGCAAACGCAGTAAAAGTTACATTAGGTCCTAAAGGCCGTAACGTTGTACTAGATAAATCATTTGGCTCTCCAGTTATCACTAAAGATGGTGTATCTGTAGCAAAAGAAATCGAACTTGAAGACAAGTTTGAGAACATGGGCGCACAAATGGTTAAAGAAGTTGCATCTAAAGCAAATGATGCAGCCGGCGATGGTACAACTACCGCTACAGTACTTGCACAGTCTATTGTTAATGAAGGCCTTAAAGCTGTTGCAGCAGGCATGAATCCAATGGATCTTAAGCGCGGCATCGACAAAGCAGTTATTGCTGCTGTTGCAGAGCTTAAAGCGTTATCTGTTCCTTGTTCTGATACTAAAGCAATTGCACAAGTAGGTACTATTTCAGCTAACTCTGATCAAGAGATTGGTAATATCATTGCTCAAGCAATGGAAAAAGTAGGCCGCAACAGTGGTGTTATTACTGTAGAAGAAGGTCAATCACTTGAAAACGAACTAGATGTTGTTGAAGGCATGCAGTTTGACCGTGGTTACTTATCTCCTTACTTTATCAACAGCCCAGAAAAAGGCACTGTTGAGCTAGATAACCCATTTATTCTACTTGTAGATAAAAAAATATCTAACATCCGCGAATTATTGCCAACATTAGAAGCGGTTGCTAAAGCAAGTAAACCACTACTAATCATTGCAGAAGACCTTGAAGGCGAAGCACTAGCTACATTAGTAGTTAATAACATGCGCGGTATTGTTAAAGTATCAGCTGTTAAAGCACCTGGCTTTGGCGATCGTCGTAAAGCAATGCTACAAGATATCGCTGTATTAACTGGCGGTACTGTTATTTCTGAAGAAATCGGCTTAGAGCTTGAAAAAGCAACAGTTGAAGACCTAGGTACAGCTAAACGCGTAATTATCACTAAAGATGATACAACTATCATTGACGGTGCTGGAGAAGAAGCGGGTATTACTGGTCGTGTTTCTCAAATTAAAGCACAAATTGAAGAAGCTACATCAGACTACGATAAAGAAAAACTTCAAGAGCGCATGGCTAAATTAGCTGGCGGTGTTGCAGTAATCAAAGTAGGTGCTGCTACTGAAATTGAAATGAAAGAGAAAAAAGACCGCGTTGAAGATGCATTAAATGCAACTCGTGCAGCGGTTGAAGAAGGCGTAGTACCTGGCGGCGGTGTTGCACTTGTACGTGCTGCTAGCAAGCTAGTTGATTTAGTTGGCGACAACGAAGATCAAAACCACGGTATTAAAGTTGCACTTCGTGCGATGGAAGCACCACTTCGTCAAATCGTAACTAACGCAGGCGACGAAGCATCAGTTGTAATTAACGCAGTTAAAGGCGGCGATGGTAACTACGGTTACAACGCAGCAACGGGCGAATACAACGACATGATTGAAATGGGTATCCTAGATCCAACTAAAGTAACACGCTCTGCACTACAGTTTGCAGGGTCTATTGCGGGTCTAATGATCACTACTGAAGCAATGGTAGCTGAAATCCCTAAAGACGAATCTGCTGGTGCACCTGATATGGGTGGCATGGGCGGAATGGGTGGTATGGGCGGAATGATGTAATCATCACAACCCACATTAACCATTGATTTATAAGGGTTTATCCACTCTACGTAGAGACATATGTAGAGACATGGATAAACCCTTTTGTATACTTAGGTATACACCTGCCCTACTTTCCTATTCTACCTAGTAAATAAAACTACTTCTTCATACCCTCTTTTAAATTATTTAGATTAGCTCACTACATATGTGTTGTGGGTACTAAAGTACTCTTACGATTGCGTCGCTCCATGTTTTTTAAAACAACGTTCAGTTGAAAAGCTGAATCTTATGTAATACTTTAATGATTCATGAAAGACAAACACCCATTTACACACTTGCAAGGAAGCTAAATGAAACATCTACTTTTACTGAGCATACTGATTTTATCTGGTTGCATGTCAATACCAAGCACTGAGTCTATGGCGACAAGTATGTTTAACATACCTTCCTCTGGACATTCAGAGTTTGATGGAACTAAGCATATTCGTATGAGCAATATGGGGTGTATTAATATTAGATTTGAGCTTTACCAAGACACGCTCAAAGCAGAAAAAGGTATTGTTCTTTTAAAAGCAGGGACGAACACAATTACAAATATAGGTAACGATTCATCACTACATTTTAGGTTAGATGATGGCGTGCATAGCTTCTCAGCCTCAAGCCTCTTAACAGAGCATGAGTCCACACAGTTCAAATATGGAGTCACAAGTAACTTTTCATATAAAACTTTTATTGTCCCAGAAGAATTTATAAGAAAAATAGCTAACTCAGATACTTTTATAGCTAAAGTAAATCTTTTAAATAACACCTATCTCGAAGGTAAATGCTCTACCTTAACCCTTAAAGAAACAAGGGAAATGAACCAATACTCAGACATACAGATAACCCAAGAGACACTTGATATATCTAACAAAATAGTAGCAATAACAGGCTTCCGTAAATTTGTAGAGATGATGAATTCAGCTAACTGGTAAATCAGTCAGACTAAAATTTTACGCTAAAAAACCTTAAGTCACATCTATATAAATTTAAACAGAGAGTCATGATTTGAAAACTTTATTCACACTTATTCTTATATCGTTCAACTTCAGTACATTAGCTAATGTCGATGAGTATCAATTCTGTCAAGCTCGTGTTGATTCAATTAGACAGTTATCTAAACTATCTATAAATGAACTCACATCGCTTAAAAAATCTATTGCTATTGCATCTTCAATAGAAGAGCTTAATACAGCCACTTCTAAAGATTTTTCACCCGTAGTTACTTCTATCCAAGAACACCAAAAAATAACTAAAGCATTGGCAGAAAAAACAACTTTACAGTTACTTAAAATGCTCGAAACAAGTGCTATAAGTAAAGCAATAAGCTTGCATGGTAACGAGAATGAAAGAATTTGGAGTTTTCAATTTGATAAGTGTGTAGAAGACAATTTAGACTAAGGGTTAAAAGCATATAGCAAACTTTTCAAGAGGTTAAATGGATCGCTCCCATTTCTTAATTAATTATCTTAAACGACTACTTTTTGGCTCTCAATAAGGTGTTACTCTTATTTGAATAATCGAAACAAGGCTAGGGAAATGGCATTACATCCACACTTAAATGACTTCTACAACGAGTGGCTATCCAAAGCAGATAATTATGATGGGCGGCAACTATCTGACTACTTTAATAAGGCTTTTTCATTATTCACTTTATATAATAAATTGTATGCAGAGGCTACTTTCGAACTTGCCAGAAGAAATGTAATCACTTTAAGTAACACGTTCCCTGATCGCAAAGGAGCTACAGAATATGCACCTAAATTTATTGGATATATGCCTCTTTACATTGCTATCACTGACGATCAAAATTGTAGTGATTGTTTACAAAGCTTAATTGGACATATCAGTGATCATGATTTTTATATTAAGTTGAGTATGCCCTACGGTGAGCCCCAGATTGAAAAGGATAATGACTTAGTGAAAAGACTTAACTCCAAAATTCCCTCTGTCAAAGTCACTGCAATCTTAGATCTAATTTACTCTGTCAGATGTAATATGTTCCATGGGAATAAGCAGTTTGATCATGTACAGGTAGAGTTACTTAGCCCTATCACCGTTATACTTCGAGCTGTAATTATAACGTTATATGCAGCTCTGAGAGATGAGCTATAACAGCTCATTGCAGAGAGCGTCTGTAATGTATGGTTTATAAGGGGGGTATGGGAGAGGTATTAGATGGTATAAGCGATTGCATCGACTCACTACGCTTAAAAAAAACGTGTTTTATATTTATCTGTTTTTTATAAATGTAGAGCAAGTATGATAAGTGCGTTAAGCTTAGCTATAAAAGTCATATTCATATTGGAGCTATGGTGTATAACAGAAAGGAAGTTAAAGAAATAATATGGAAGAAATGGCTATTCCCAGACTTTTCTAACAAACTCACTTGGTTCATTGGGGGGACTGGAGCAGCAATCATTTTAACCCCAACCCCTTTTAAACACCTATTTTACAATTGGCTGGTAGATACCTTTAATTTAAATTCTGGTATTCCTTATACCCTATCAGATTTGCAAAACAGTACAGCTGATTATTCTTTAGGGTTTGGTTTAATCTTTTTAGCCCTACTACACAATATTGTTTATCGAGTCCTCATATATAAGACTGAGCAACTATCTCAAAATAAGAAACAGGCTCAAATTGATGTAGATAAAAAATTATTCATAGAATTCGCTACTTTATTACCTGCAGATGGCCTTGATGTATGCACATTAAAAGACCATGACTTTGGTAATGCTCATTATAGAGGTAGTTTTGATTCTTTAGAGAAGTTTGTTAATACGTGGGACAACGCTCAAAAATCCTTCTTAGATGAAGAGCTTGAGTCTAAAAGAAGTCATTTTTTAGGTAAGGTAAAGCATTTTATTTATACCCTCGCTGTTAAGTCTTACCCTATTGGTAATGGCGATGTGTGATAAACATCACCGTTTAAGCACCTCGCTTATATAAAAAACCAGCTTCGGCTGGTTTTTTGCTTTTTAGAATAAAAATCATTGATATTGTTTAATTTATACCCATACCTAAGTTACGTATAACTAAGATTTATATTAAATGGATTTATTAAATAATAACGAAATATTCATCTTCTTTGTTTTTGTTGCTCTTGTGACTGGGTTATTTTCATTCGTAGTTTGGGCTATGCTCAAAATGGTCACGTGGGGTAAAAGTATGTCTAAGGGGGCTTATTTATTTTTAGCATTCTTTCCGCTTATTTCTATTATTCCTATCCCACCACCTACATACGAAAATGTACAAAAAGCAAAACAAGAACAAAGAAAACGCAAAGAAGACTCAGGTGATCCACCCGATGATGAAGACGAACTCGCAAGTTAATTCATATTACATACTGCGGGCATATACCTGCGTAATCGTTTACTAAATATGATAAAAAGCACATTTATTTAATAGTACAGAGTGAGCTAAACATGACTAACGTTCAACAGCATATCGGCAGCATTGCATTAGTTGTTAAGGACTACGACGATGCCATTGAGTTTTATACTCAAAAGCTCAATTTTGAGTTAGTAGAGGATACTGATTTAGGAGAGGGTAAACGCTGGGTGTTAATTTCACCTCCAAATTCAAACGGGGCTTGTTCGAGCAGGACTAATCTACTACTTGCTAAAGCCACAACACCCGAACAAATAAGCGCTATTGGTAATCAAACGGGTGGGCGCGTGTTTTTATTTTTGCATACCAATGACTTTTGGCGAGATTATAATTTAATGCTTTCTAAAGGCGTTACATTTAAGGAAGAGCCTAGAGTAGAACCCTATGGCACCGTAGTGGTTTTTGAAGACTTATATGGTACGAAATGGGATTTACTACAACTTAATAATTAGTACGATAAAGTGACGCTTAAACTCACGTCACTTTATTAACTAACTCTCTTACAATTGGGAATAAATCACTGGGTAGCATTCCCCTTTGCCCGTCTCGCTCACTGGCGATATCACCGGCTTTAGCGTGCAGTGTTACACCATAACGTGCTGCTTCATCAATAGTTAAACCTTGAGCAAGTAAAGCACCAATGATACCAGTAAGTACATCGCCACTGCCGCCAACGGCGAGTGCCGGACTGCCATCTTCACATACCCACGTTTGCTGAGCATTATCTATTAATGTTCCGGCCCCTTTTAATACACAAGTCGCGTTATAGCGCTTGGCGCAAAGGCGGGCATAATTAAAGCGGTCTGATTCTATTTCGCTGGTGCCAACACTTAGCAGTCGTGAAGCTTCGCCTGGGTGTGGCGTAAGTACGCATTGCTTTAACGTGTATGATGAAGCTTGCTTAGCGAGTAAATTAAGGGCGTCTGCATCTATAACTAATGGCATTTTATTGCTTTGGCAATATTGCATTACTTCATCGAATGTTTGTTGTGCCCACTCATCTTGCCCAAGCCCTGGGCCAATAACAACACAGCTTGCCCACTCTAGCGCTTGATGTAAGTTATTACTGCTTACCATAAGCTCTGGTCTGCCAATACTAATAGGCGTTATTGAGCTTTCGTGTGTATACACCCTTACCATGCCAGCACCCGCTCTAAGAGCTGCTTCACTACTTAACCTAATTGCACCTGCAGTAGCTTGATTGCCACCAACACATAAAAGCTTGCCATGGCTGCCTTTGTGGCTATTGATTGCCCGCGTGGCTATTCCTTTAAAGCTATTAATATTTATCAAGGTTCCTGAAGATTGAGCGATACAAGTAAACGCATCACCAATTGCTAAATCATCAAATACTAACTTACCGCTATATTGTTTACCTGCTGTAGTTGTGAGTCCTTGCTTTATACCCACAAAAGTAACGGTTGAAGTCGCTTGTACTGCGCACCCTAAAGGCTGCCCTGTATTAGCCTCAATACCTGATGGGATATCAATGCTTATTACGGGCTTACCACTGTTATTTACAGCGTTAATTATATTCGCAAAATTATCGCGCACGGCGCTATTAAGCCCAGTCCCAAGGAGCGCATCAATAACGATATCGCACTCATTAAGAGCATCTTTTGTAAAATGAGAAACCATCCCACCCGCTTCTATCCATAGCTGCTGCGCTTTTGCAGCATCACCTTTTAATGTTTTTTCGGGTTCAGCAGCACATACTGCTACCTTTTTACCTGATTGCATAATAAGCCTAGCTACAACGTAACCGTCTCCAGCATTGTTACCATGGCCAACAATGACTAATGTATGCTGTGCATCAAATAACTGCCATTGCTTATATACAGCCTCGCCTGCACGCTGCATTAGGGTAAATAAATCATAATGACTATTTTTAGCAGCTAAAGCTTCATTGTCTCTCACTTGCTCGGCGCTAAATAGAGTTTGGTTCAACATAAATATTCCCCTTAACTGGCTCTAATTTTACTTTATCAAGACTCAAACCTATCGGCTAGATTAGTAATTAATTTTTTGTATTTTATGTAGCTGTGTTAGGAGGTAAATATTTAAATAAAAAGCCACTCTGGAACAAAAGTAGGAACACCGCTTTTATATGACACTTTATTTTAGACATTAAAAAGCCCGAAACTAAGCTCGGGCTTTTTGGTAATAATTAGCTAGGCTAATAATTACGCTTTGAACGTTGCTACAAAGCACCTACGCCTAAGGCAAGAGCGCCACCTTCATATGACACTTTTCTTCAGACATTAAAAAAGGCCACCTAAGTGACCTTTTTATAACAATTAACTTTTAAGCTAATTATTACGCTTTGACCGTTGCTACAAAGTACCTACGCCTAAGGTAAGAGCGCCACCTTCATATGACACTTTTCTTCAAGCATTAAAAAAGGCCACCTGAGTGACCTTTTTATAACAATTAACTTTAAAGTTAATTATTACGCTACGATAGTTGCTACAACACCAGCACCTACAGTACGACCACCTTCACGGATAGCAAAA